>NZ_JAOCIW010000002.1:0-272993 GCF_029843705.1 Shewanella sp. GD03713 | reverse complement strand
CTTCAAATTGACCAACCTTCCCAATCACAGAGGCCTTATCAAGTATGATGTAGCCTTTCTCGTTGTAAAAGTTGACTGTGGTTTCAACCGCCTTCATCGCTAGCTGGTCTGAGCGCCCAGCCCATTCTCTGGCAGTCTTTGCTAAATCTAGCGTTACGATCTTTGGCGATACGGCCACCTGTTTCGACAAATGAGAAATTTTTGACTCTAATACCGTCTTATCTTCGGCAAATCGGTTTGATTGACTATTTAGGGCAAAACCAAACAAAAGGCCCAATACGGCAGTCCACGCAACAAGCACACCCATCATGATTTTTAAATCTTTACTCATTATTTATACTCTCTGTTGAGAAACGCCCAGGTTATTCTAGGCGTAAACTTGAACCGCGTTGAATTATAAAGTCGATGCTTTGACCAGGGTTGACCTCGATATACGGCTTCATTTGCTCCGCTATCTCGATGTAGTAATCAGCTAAACGGTTCATTGCGTCGCCAGCACCTTGTAGCGCCGCCGAACCAGCAAGTGTTTTCATCGCTTCTCTTGACTGGAATACTCCAAATGCACCAGTTTCGCGGTCGCTGATACTCAGTGTCGATGTGCCTGCTAAATCAGAAAGGCCCCCCAAAAATCCCGCCCATGCAGATTTCATAGCCGCTTCTCCATTCTTGGACACAAGACGACCTGGGACTCCGTTGCGACCATCTGGACCTACAGCAAAAGCGTTTAGGTTAGCTTCGACCGCTTGACCTTCATCAGTAACACAACTAATCGCTTCTGCTCTCATGTACGCACGACGGCTTGCAATGTCACCTATAGCTGAAGCCACAATCACACACTCACGAATATCGGCAGTAAAATTGTTTGGTAGCAACGCCTCTTCTTTGATTCGCAAAATCGAGGGGAACGGATCACGCATAACCGAGTTACCGGTAGGAACATCCATACCCGTGATAAGAACACCACTCAAGATACTGCCAGCGGGTAGAAACATCTCAACTGGTTTCTTCGGCTCTTCTTTTTGAGGCTCTTGATTAGCTACTTCCTTATCCTTTGGCTTCTTATCCTCTGGGGTCTGGTCAATCACGTTACCCTGTGAGTCTTTAAAGTGATCGCCTTGACCATTAATGGTACGGATACCTACCCGCTTTCTGTCGATAACTCGCGGCATGATTGTCTCCACTGCGTTAGCCATCGGCACGTTTGGTGCTACAGGTTGCTGAGGTTGTCCTTGTGTCGGTGTTACCCTTGTTGCTGGTGGTGCAAATGTGCTTTGTGTTGGCGCTGTCTGGTTACGAATATCATCTGACGCCGTCTTCTGAATCTCCATTTCGCGTTTAAGATCGTTCTGAGCAAACTTCAATGATTCAAGTTCTTTAAGCAAGCGCCCTTCCATCATTCGCATTTCTTGCTCACGATCATCAATTTCTTTTTCACGTTCAGCTAACTGGCCTTCCATCAGGTCATAGATTTCATCCATGCGGCCTTGGTCGATTTGATCTGCTCCAGATTGTGTAAAGAAGTTAGCTTCCACCTTTTTTTGAACCTGCTTTTCCTCTGCCACAATAGGGCCCTTTGCACCGCCCGTATTCATATCATCTGTATTGAAGGCTATAAGCGAGATGATAATAAGTAAAATGGTAGCAATTGCCCCGTATCTAACTTTAGGTTTTTCCCAATGCTCCTGCAGAGCACCTTTGATTGAAGTCTTATCCATGCTCAGCCCCATTAATTAGTAGTTGTCAGGCGTGGACGCGCACGGGTACTTTTCAGTTTCTCCATGTGCAATTTATCTCGAAGAATGTACAGCTCTGTATCTTCTCCCGGAGCAAGAGTTGCCCTATCGAAAACACCTACTGCAATTACATCATCACCTAGGCAAAACTCTTCGCGTATCTCACGGAAACCATTGATGTCGTTTTTAACTCGAACAACATCTATGAGTTCTCTACCACTAATAAGACGCTGCCCTACTTCGTGATACATAGCCATGCGGCGAATATCACACGGGTAACGCTCTTCCTCTGGTATCTTGTCTGCCAGGTCAAAGCCTTGGGGAATTTCACCGTTAGCCACTTCTGCAAGAATGCTGCTAGCACGATCTACGTGTTTGCTATTAGTGCGAGGGTCGTTAATTCCAACTGGGTCTTGGCGAATTTCTTCTAGACGCTGCTCTTGGGCTGCAATCCTTTCTCTATCTTCTTTGAAGGTTTGATGTTCTTGCTTCAATTCAGCTGACATCTGGACATCCAGATCGACCATTACCGGCGGCACATCGAGAGGCATTAACGTCAGGCTGACCATCGTTTTAGGCATTCCTGCCTCACCAATCATCAGACCAATAGGTGCTTCTGACATTGGCGTGATATAGATAAATCCACCATCTACATCAATTGGCACCTCAGCATCAGAAGTCTTAACTTCGACCTGAACAAACTCTGTAGCTATCCTGTTTTGCAAACCAGTGGCGACTGGGATTAACTCACTCCGTCCTGGCTTTAGTTTTACTTCCTGGTGGGGTTTGTAGTTCTTTCGAACTTTGTCAATCACAGGATCACGTCCAGCAATTTGAGGGGCAATAGCTTCAATCGGAGTAGAAGGAGCAACAAGATTCGCAGCTGCAGTGCCTGGCAATGTTAATGGAGGTGGTGTAACTTCTGTTCTAACTTGAGGCACACCTTGCATCAGAGCAGGATTCAATCCAACTGCATTGTTATTGATTGGTCTACCATATAGGTCAACAGAACCTTCACTTACCCCTTTTGCAGTTTGTACAGATTCCATAGGGAGACTTTTCGCAACGGCTTCCATCATTGCCTCATCAATAGCGTTCGCAACCTTTCCATCTATAGCTGGTGGCTCAGAAACTGGAATTCTCTCGAGGTTGATTGGACTAACTGGAATATCTCCAGCAACGTTCTGTTCGTTGGCCGATAGCTGTGCAACAAATGAGATTGCTAAAAGCAAAGCCGCGGACGATTTGCGTATCTTAATTTGATTCATAACCTACTTGCCCTCAGCCTCTGCTGAATTCTGTGTTTGTTCCTGTTTCATTTCTTCCGCCTGCATTTCACGCATTTCAATCACTCGGTTGCGTGTATTTGGTGCCCCTTCATACTGAGTGAAATGAATGATTTTTGGCATTCCGTTACTTGCGGCGATTCGAATCTCGTAAGTCCACTTTTGAGTGGTACTTGCACCTGAACGGGTGGATGTAGTCTTCTTGTCTCCGTACACCCAAACCGTATCGACTTCACTGTTGTAGATAAGATCAAGAGGCGTGAAGGATTCTCGAACGCCACGGACTTTTAATGCCTCAACTTGAGCCATCAACTGGCGTTCAAAGCCATCGGCATCTTTGGCTTTAAACATCTTCCGTAACGTGTCCACAACGAATCTTGCATTCCGTTCGGAAATGTTGCCGGCAAGATTTGCGGCGAATAAGCCCCAGCCAGTTTTATATGCTTCGCTGGCCTGGTTGCCAACGAAAGTGATCTCTTCTGTAAATGTCGGCGGAACGACCACTACGGTTTGCTCTTTAGTTAGAACAGCATATGTAAGCCCAACAATTGCGATGGCTAAAGTTAAGTTACTCTGCGCCATTGTTTTAGCTAAATTAACGCTGTGACTCCACGAGCGAAGCGCTTTGGATTTGTTAAACACTAAACGTGCTCCTATCGGAATAGTTCTCTGACAAGCGGGTCGGGCATTGAGCGAGTTGTCTTCATTGGCAGCAGTCCATGCCACCAGCTCATATGCGAAAGGATGCCTTTTGCGTATTTTGCTTTGATTTTTCTGGCGATATAGAAGTACACCAAGCCTAGAGGGACAGCGTAGTTCACAATATCGAATGGCACCCCTAAGGCGAAACTCAAGATAATTGGCCTGACTTCGTCAACATCCCAAAAGATAACCATCATGGACTCATTGACCCTGATAGGTAGATAATGCTGATCTGCTCTTAGCGATTGGCGCTGCTCTTCCATATTGCCTCTGTATAACTAAGAATTAGAAAAAAAAAAGGGCGCCTTGGGCGCCCATTCCAGTGAACGCTTAACCACCGATGAGAGGGAGTAAAGCAGCTGGTGCTTCAAAGATTGTGGAAGTCAGCGATGAGTCAATGATCTTGCCTGCGTTAGCAAGTACAAGAACAGAAACCACACAACCTGCGAAACCCACAAGGTTTGGTTTCACGGTTGAGAAGAAGACAACACCCATAACCATCAGCATCATCAGAATCTTACCTGGAGCACCACCAGCAAGACCTTTCACTTCGCCCCACATCTCTGCGAACTCACCTTCTAACGTTCCGGTTGCAGCGATGGCATCAAATCCAACGAATAAAAGGCTGGCGCCAACTACAACCGCAAGCGCAAGCATCGCGTTGCGCAGAGAAAAAGGGGGGTAAAGTGCATTTTGGTCAATTTCAGCGTTTGCTTGCATTTTATAAACTCTCAATTTTGATCACGAAAGACATTAAGCATTACATGCTTAACTACCGAGAGATAGAATGCCAAGAAAAAGAGCCATGCATAGCGATTATGTAGGGCTCTGTAGGGGTAGTTATTCAAAGCTCAAAGAACTAGCTCCATTTTTAACATCATTTTTGAATGCGTGGTAAATAGAATCTCCCAATGAATCAGTTAAATAGCTTGCGTCCATAGAAAACAAATTGGTTAACTTGAACTTTGTCCTTCCGTGATAGATGTACTTGGTCACACCATGACGCGACTCAATTAGCGCCTCAAGTTCAGTTGGTGTTTTTACACCGTCAATCAAGCCCAACGTCACAGCTTCTTCACCAGTCCAAATCAGACCACTGAAAATATTTTTATCTTCCCTAAGACGAACACCCCTTCCCTCTTTTACAGAGTTTATGAATTGCTGATGTAGCTTGTTCATAAGTTGGTCCTGTATAAATAACCTTTCTTCATCAGTAACTGGCTTAAACGGGTCAAGAAGAGCTTTATGCTGTCCAGCATGAAATACTCGACGCTCTACACCCACCTTATCCATCACCTTCTGGAAGTCCCAGCCATCCATACGTACACCTATTGAACCAATAAGGCTGGAATTCAATGCATAGATTTCATCTGCGGCTGCAGCTATGTAGTAACAAGCTGAAGCGCAGACACCTCTGACAGTCACATAAATTGGCTTGCCATTATTACTATGGCGATATGATAGGATCGTTTTATAGATATGCTCAGCATCTGCCGGAGAGCCACCCGGCGAGTTAGCCTCAATAACTATCGCCCTGACATTGCCATCTTTCATCGCCTCGCCAATTTGACGGCTTACGGCCCATCCATCAGTTTCCCTGCTGCCAGTTTCAATTGCCCCGCTTAGGTTGATCACCGCAACATGAGGACCAATTTTCTCACTAGCAGCATCACTAAATGTGAAAGCAATGCTTAACAACAAACCTCCGCCGATAGCAGCGGCCTTGAACTTAGACACCCTTAGATGCTTGGCACTCTCTTGAGCGACGACACCTGCAAGGTTCACCGGCTCAGGTTTAACTTTATTGCGGCCAAACCAATTTTTGAACATGTAACCACTCCACAGATAGAAAAGCGCCTCCTCGAAGAAGGCGTGATTAAAAAAACTAGAAAACCTTACTCACGTTGGATAGCGCATAACGCATCGCGAAACCGAGGATCAGGAACATAACTGGCGGGAGAAGTACCCCAAAAAGACCCGCGGCAGGGAAAATGAAGTAAACATCAATGATAAAGAATGCAAACAGACCCGCTTTTACCCACATGCGAAACAAGTTTGCACTGGCCACACCAAATTCATATTGCTTAATTCGTCTCTTATAAAAGCCGTCAGCCGCCATGGCAAAAATTAAAGGCGCCCCAAGTGCAAGCCAGTGTAAAAACACAGACATACGATAGCTTGATTGATAGAACATCAATTTTAAGTTCTCAACAATTCGAACCATCGGCATGAGCCAGAAATCCTCTCCGTTTACAACTCCAGATGGACGGACAGCATCTTCCATGCTCTGCACAACCCCCGTTTCGATAAACGCCCAGTGGTACATAGCACCTGCTCGCTCAATTACATCCTTCGACTCAGTAGGGCCTATCACAGTTTTAAAAGCAGCAATTTCAGCTTGCAGCGTCTCGCGGTATGCTTCAGGAGTCATTAATATCATTATGTAAGCAAAGGAAACCAATGCGACTGCAACGACCATTCTTGCGAGAAATCCCTTCTGCTTACTTGACTCATTATCATCGAACATTTATGCCGCCTCCTTCGTTTCAGTAATGAAGGGGATCCGTCCTTTAATCTTCCTTCCGTCAGCAAGGCGCGCGATGTACTGTAGGTTTGGCAGGTCACCTAACATGGTTGCAGGGAATATTTTTTCTCTCGTATCAGTTAACTGCTCCTTCAGCCCCCCAGAAAACTCGCCAAGAGTCCCTTTTGTCGAGGTGCCGGAGTTAAGCGAAAAGCCCACAGCCCTAATACTGGCTTCGCCAAAGTTCTCAGTCGCATACTTTTGTGTGATGTCATCGTTCACACGCAGACAAAACAGATTGGACGCTAAACCAAGAATTCGCCTTGCTTGAGCCTCATCAGTTTTCGCAATGTAATCGGGCAATGTTTGGCTAGACACATACAACTCGAACTTGGCGCCACGAGCAACAGCCAGCATGTTGATGAGCGGGTCATTGATACATGCATGTGCCTCATCGACGAATAAACTCACACGACGGCCCTCTCCCTCCTCATAGTTGTAACGACGAGCAGAAGCAGCACAAACATCAGCAAGAACCAACTTCCCTATTGCAGAGGCAACCATGGCATCTGACAAACTATCTAGCGCAACATAAAGAACACCACCTGTGCGTACCAACTTGTCCACATCCACTAAAGGACGCAGATTATCGTCTTCTGTCATCGTGACTTTTGGAGAAAGAAGCTCATCGAGGGGCTTAGATGTAAGTTGGGCAAAAAGAGGTGCTGTAGTTGAAAGCATCTTACTCATGTGTTGGGCATCGTGAGTTACCATTGAGACAATACCATCAAGCGCTTGACATGAGTGTTCAGACATTAAGTTCATTTGGTAGTGGTAAATCATGCCGGCCAGCATGTCTCCCTGTCCTAATTTCGCAATGTCTTTACCCATCGCAGTTACCCATTCAGGGCCATACACCTTTAAGAACAACTTATTCAAACAGCGCTCTGCTAACTGGCGCTTACCTGACATAAGGTAGTATCCAACACTCGTAAGCTGCGGTTTTTCATCTACATACAACATAGCTTCGATGATCTGGTATATACATTTCCATGCAAATTGTACGAATGGGTCACTTTCAGATTCGCCCGGTAACAGTGAAGCAATACGAGAAGCGAGTTCTGTTGTACGAGCATATGAGCTCATTGGGTCAATACGACAACTCTTACTTGGGTGTGATGGATGGAAGAAGAAGAAACGGTCTTCCATTCCAATAGCTTTACACTCAGCTTGGATCCCTTTGCGCCATGCAGAATCGTTTTTCGGGTCGATAATAATGATCACGTTACCCCGATGAAGCGCTCCACTGGACAACATCTTAAGCAGCGTTGTTTTTCCTGTACCTGGATTTCCAAAGATTACTGAGTGCGCATGGAATACACTTTCATTGGCGGTAACCTCCTTCTCATCACCGAGCCCATGGATCCATGAGCGCCCGCCAAGTTTGCGGGTTGTTTCTTCGTACTTCTTACTCAATGGCTTAAGAACCAAAGGCAACTTGATTTCATGAAATTCCGTCGACATTGACATTACTTGGTATGCCCGTTGAGCATGCTCGGGGCCCCACTCAAAGCCTCGACCCAAGAATGAAGTTTCCTTGTCTTTCATGTTACGAGTTCTGAACTCAATATCAGAAATCATGTAGAAGTAGTTTACAAACAGTTGGAACTGCCTTTTAAGAAGAGGCAGACCTTGGCGGAACCGAATAATGGAAATAACGATCATCACACCTCCCACCACAAGGTGCGCAGGAACCTGCGTATCAAACGCAAGCCCTCCAGTGATAAGTGTAAATAGGCCACCAAGTAGCCATATTTGAGCTAGTTTTAACTCAAATACAGGACGGAATAGGTTTTCCATCCAAAACTGTCTAGATCTATCTGCTGCCATATGTACTCCTTAACCAATAACTGCTTTTTGAATTAGCAAGTGTTTCGTTTTCTTCTTGCCTATAGGCGTAACCATTTCTTCTACACCAACAGCCAACATGGTTAACTCCTTTGAAAGTTGATTTCGTTTCGCCCCTTTACGCTCTTCCTCCATAAATGCCTTAACAGCTCCTTGAACAAACACTCCCCATGATTTACCGTCAGAAGATTTCTGAATAAAGTCGCACTCACCGGATTCAGCTTTCTTCGATAGGAATGCTAGAAACAGCCCCACTTCATCTTCAGAAGCTGTATTTGGCGCCTCTTGTGATTTCGTTGTAACGTCTGTCTCAACTTTTGTTTGATTAGGGGGTGGGCTGGCCCGAACTTCAGTCTTTCCTCTATCAAGAGGTAAGGCATTTTGCACTTTGGAAGATGTCTTACTTTCTGGAGTTGCTTCCTCGTAGTTCACATCGCTTGCAGTGATTCCAAGTTCAGAACAAAGCTGAGAGCTTACTTTCATGGTAAGACTCATCACCATCACTTGCTTTCCACCGTAGTTTTCCCTGTGAACAAGTAGGTTTGGTTTTAGCTTGTCATAATCGAGTAGTCGCTCATTTTTCAGGATTGTGGCTGTATCTCCTACATCACAACCAAGCAAACCGCATACCGATTTACAGTCCAAATGCAGTTGCCCATTTACCAGGAAAACATTACCTTGCTCAATTCCTAAATCACCATTGGCTAGTGCTTTCGCAAGATCTATAAGGAACGCATCTCCCTCTGACCGACCAGTTTTCTTCTGTCCGAGCCAACCAAGACGTTCCAGCTTTACAGCTGTCTGCATAGCGGCTTTCTTCTGTCTGAGCATGCTTCCAATACCACTCCCTGTGCTTGCAGTTTTCTTAGCTCTAAATTGGTTTTTCTGTACATGAGGTGTCGCCGCAGACTCTGCCTGTACTTCTTCTGGCACAACTGGAATCTCTTGTGTCTGTACAAATTGCTCATTGAAATTAATAGGCGTGTCGACCGAACCTTCAACATAATCTGGAATTGACAAGAACGCTGGCTCTTCGTTTGAGCGGTCATAATTTGACTCGAAGTACTCATAATCAATTGCAGTTAAGTAATCTGGCACCTTCAAGTCATCCTCCGGCAACTCAGGTATCTGTTGCTCTGGCATGGTGTCATCAGGGGCTGCATTAGGTTCAGCGATGAACGCTATAGCTGACATTTCTTGCTCTTGGTTTGCAAATCTCAAACCTTTGTTACTATTCTTAGGCACCGGCCGCTCAGAAGCTTGTGGAATTTTAGGCATAGCAATTTCAGGGTCTTTATCCTTTTCGGTATTTACTTGCTTTTTACCTCCTGAGTTGGAGTTGGACTTGGGTTTTGGTTGTGACTTAGCTTTTGGCTTAGCTTTTGGCTTAGTTTCTGGTTCTACAGTTTCATTCACATCTTCTTGAGGCGTTAGCTCTTTGGTTGCCTGACGGCCAGCGATACCCTTCTCTTCAACAAGCTTCTCATCCTTCGTTGATTCTGGCTCTAACTCAATGATTGAACCGTCAGCTTTGTACTCGAGCGACTTACCATCATTGTTTAGGCGTAAAACACCTGGTACTGATCTCGGCACGGGCATTGTTTCGTACAGCAACCCGGGCCAAGCTAAACAAATAACTCTTTCGGCACCGGTTACACCTTCAATACCTGAAGGAGTAAACATGCTGTAAGTAACACTGTCATCAAGTCGGCGAACTAAATTGCGTTCCTCTAAAATCTCAAGGATTCGGCTAGGGTTCACTGGGACATCAACCTTGTCAGCCTGCAATCGCTGCACAATTAGCTGAATAGTTTTCGGCCAGCTAAGGAAAACATCATGTCCAATAATCCAAACATGCCCCTTCGGCTGATTAACCTGCCAGTTGTCGCGTAAACGTCTCATTGCATTAACAAGGGCGCTCTCTAGTGGATAGCGTCGCTTACCAATCATTTCGTGCCATTGGGTCTGAATATCTTTTTCAGTTGAAGCACTGTCAGCTTCGCGTAAACATCGTTGCAGATAGCCCTCACTACTTCCGTAGTGCGCTAAAGCATGGTTCATGGCAATTGGTAGTTCATCCGTGTTATCCATCAAGTAAGCTTTTGCTTCTTTAGTCAGTACCCACTCAATGACTGTCACGCTCAGATTTTCATGCTTTTTGTGTCGGTGCTCAGGCCGCCAAACTACTCGATAACGACTAACACTATTTTCATGAGCCCATGTGAACAGGTCAGATAGGTATGGGTTCCAATCTTTACCTGTATCCACGTCATAAACGCGCATGTCATAGAGCACCTTGCCTGCATCATGCAACAGACCACAGACCCAAGCGGCATATTGCCATCTCGGTTTACGTGCCTGCTCATCATCAAGATGCCCAATTGCAGGCAGGACTTGTTGCTGTGCTTTTCTGAGACTATTAAGTGCAACTTCCAAACTATGGCGAACTAACCCACCTACATCGCAGTGATGGTGATTTTCGGATGCAGGTAACAGATGTACATAACGTATGTAGTTCACTACTACCTGTCGGAACAATGTATCGAAGTTCAGATCGTAATTCTTACCACGAGCATTTTTCTCTGGCCGCGGCTTCAAGGCCTCCTCTTGGTTTAACTCGAATGGATCAGGTAAGCCGGAATCTCGGTGCATAAGCCGCAAGATTTCGACTTGAGAAGCGATAATCTTCTCAAGTCCAATGACCGGAATCCCCTTAGTTTCAGGCGGGTATCGAATAAGGTCTTCAATTGTTAGATCAATGGAAGGCGTGGCAACGTTGGGTTGTATATGTGGGGCTACTATCTTCGCAGCCCCACTTAATACTGTGTGCAATGCGCCCTTTAAGTGGCTTAGCATCAAAGTATCCCGTTATTCAGTAACCACAGCGGCTTCTTCAGGTGAGTCTTCTGTTTCCTGCTGCTCAGGCACGGGATCTCCTTTGGTCAAAGCTTGCATGAGTTCTTTATAAGCCTGAGGAGAGTAAAGGCCACCCTTCCGAGTTCTTGATGCGTTCGTCACGTAGTAGATACGGTTGACCATGTCTTTAATCGTATTAACCGCCTGGCCACTAGCGTTTTGCAGATGTACATCTTCGAGTTGACCCGCCAGCCACAAGAACTCGATCTCAGCCATAACGTTGTCAATCATCTCAACCAAGCCGATGAACTGCCAAAAGATAGGGTGAGTTATCTCTACTGTGTATTGATAGTTATCAGGCACTTTAGGGCGGGTAACATTCACCACCATCCCCTCTGTATACTTCTCCTGTTGAGAGCTCAAAGCGGAAGCTCGTTCTGACGCAACCCCCATTACACCTTCGAACCATAAATCTAGACGCTCACGAACTTCAGCGTCATTCGCCGTAAATTGGATAAGTCCTGCTACACGCTGGAATGCACCTGCTGCGGCCCCTCCATTTCGAGTCATATATCGCAGCATTGTGTCAGACTGAACCTTCAATGTGTAAGGAAGGGATTTTCGAGTCTGAACGAATTCATTTCGCTGCTTACGTTCACCGGTTTGTTTCTTAGTTGTATTTGCTTGTTCAGCCATTGTTCACCTCATTATCAAGTTGTTCTGATTCATCTGTGTCGCTAGCATCATTCATTTTCGAAAGAAGCCTGCTTAAATAGGCCTGTGACCCGTGTATATTTTCGATTGCATATCGCAGAGACCTTAACTTCGACTCTGCTTGCTCTATAAGCACCAGTTCCCACGGTTGCGCCTTCTTCTGAAATTGACTTAGGTGGTAAACTGGCCCTTTGCGTGGGGCAATCCTTTCCCCCCAACTCTTTTGCCTTGCCCCATACCTGCCCGGACCATAAACAAGCCACTCAATGTAGGTTTTTCCAGTACGTTCTGTGATTCGAGGAGCAATATTTCCTCGCAGATAACCTTCTGGGGCATTAGTTTGTTTTTCTCGCTCACGCAGCCGCGAGTTTGTTAAACGCCACTCGATCCAATACCAATCGACTATCTCTTTAGCCTCCTCTATAAGCTTTTCTAGGGTTAGCCTTAGTTCGGAACGCGCTGCCTCAATTGCCTGTCTTGACATGCGCACTCCCCCACCTGTTTCTTATTCTCATCTCTACCCTTATCTATTCGGTGCCGTGTTAGCCATTTCCGGCAATGCGTTGGAATTGCAGGAAAGCGCAGTTCGGTGCCGACTTTTGCCTTTAAGTGCTAATTTGGGGCATCAGTAATTAATGACCCTGCACAAAGTTCGGTGCCGGGTTTAAAAATGTCGGCTATGCTACATTGTGATTGCCGAAATCAGTTCGGTGCCGAGTTACGTAAAAAACCTAAAACCAGCAATAATCAACAGAGAGCGTTTGTTAAATAAACCTGCAACCAGTTCGGTGCCGACCTTTATATTTATCGGCAATATGCAGGAAACACACCCGCAGTTAGTTCGGCGCCGACTTTGATTTATAAAATCACTGGTTGGTGGTTGAGAATTTTGTAGGAAAAAAAGAGTGCGCATGACGATTATGTGGCGCTCTGTAGGCCCACTTATTAAAAGCCAATATGAGCGCCAGAGGAAAACCAGTGCTCTACTGGCCAATTATCGCCATACAACATCTGTAGCCGCGTGAACTTCATAATTGATAATTAAATCGAAATTAATGGCCTAGGTTTACTCAATCTGAGAAATTAGAGAGGTCGTGCATAACCTCTTACGAGTTCTGTGGGACTTCTGTCAGTTCTGCGGATTTGTGATTAATAATAACTTGATGTTCTGTAGAACTTGTGAGAAGTCATGCAGGCCACCTTACATAAGTATTGCGCTATCAATATTAAGCGTTTATATTGTCAAAGTTCCACAAGACTTCTTAGAAGTCTTGTGGGACACCTCCTTTTCGTCTGGCAATATTGATTATGTTTTTGGAGCAAAACATGGCAAAAAAACACATTGTTCGTAGCATCGAAATTGGCTACGGCACAACTTCATCTGTTACCGGTGAAACAAATGAAGGCTTCGTAATTCGTACTTATCCTAGTGTGCCTGTGGCTGTGAGTCATAACATACAAAGTCTCGGCGGAGATATACTAAGTTCTCGCAAAACTGTATTCGTACCTGTAGGAGAAAACATTTATGAAGTTGGGGAAGATGTTCAAGCATCAGCAGACCCACGTTCTACCCGTGTATTAAACACGGAGGGCTATATTGACTCTGAGCGATATAAAGCCCTTTTCCTAGGTGCATTAAAAATGATCCCAGATGATGAGATTGACTTACTTGTTTGTGGTCTTCCTGTCTCCGTTATGCCTCGTAAAGAAGAACTTCAAAAGATGGTCGAAGGTGAGCATTACTTAGGTGATGGACGCAAAGTTCAAGTTAACTCTGCGTGGATTATTGCACAGCCCCTCGGTGGTCTTTTGGCATACGCCCGTGAAGGTGGCCAAGACCGCTTTAAGGAAATGAAGCAAGAAAACTTGCTCGTAGTGGATCCGGGGTACCTAACTGTTGACTGGCTAGTTACTCGCGGTCTAATGGCCAACGAAAACCGTTCTGGTGACTTTGAAGGTGGTATGTCCAAAATCCTTCAAAAAGTTGCAGATGCAGCATTTAAAAAATTTAGCACAGATACTAGGTTTAAGCGGATCAAAGAAGTTAACGTGGAACTAATCGATCAAGCATTCATCACTGGGAAGCTTAAGCTGTTTGGTCACAAGATGGATTTTCCTATCCATAAAGGAGATGAAAGAACACCCGCTTTTGATTTTACAGATGCAATTAACTCGGTTGCAGAAGATGCTGTGACAGCACTTGTGAACCGAGTCGGTGATGCACAAGACTTAGACCGCATTATTGTTGTTGGTGGACCAGCTAAACTGTATGTGCATGCATTACAAAAAGCCTTTCCCAATCACGAAATTCAAGTTTTAAAAGATAGTCTGCGAGCTAACGTTATAGGATTTCAGGAGGGAGGCAAACAACGGATGCGAGCACTGGCAAGACAGGCAGCAAAGTAATATAGGAGCCTGTCTATGACAAAAGCTCAAAAGAAAGAGCTTGTTGCTGGTGTAGACTTTGTTCGGTGCAATCTTCGAGCAATGAAATCTGACCATCCAGACATTTATGAACACCTTGCGCCGATTAATGAAAAAGCTCGAGCGGAAGAGATCCGGCACCTTATTAGATTAGGGTTGATGGTAAAGAAAGGTCAACTGGGTGGAGCAATGGCTATGGTACAACCCATGCATGCAATTGCAACTATGCCTACTCATATTCCGCAAACCCAAACAGTCCATGCAGAGGTTGCAGAAACAAACCACATCCCATCACAACCAAAGATTCCATCAAACTCAGATGTGGTTCAAATGGAAGAAACTGATTTAGATATGGGGGATGATCTTCTTAATCTGTAGCGAATTAAAAAAGGGGCTTACTACTAACTCGCTAAGCCCCTTTTTTTAATAATGAATTCTCAGCTCTATTCTTCTCTAAGAGACTCCAGGTGTTTAATCACTTCCGTTAAGCAATGGTTAACTTGTTCTTTATCTTCCCAGTCAATACTCCCCCATTCTACCCCCTCAATCTCCATTTTAGTGACATCTTGGGTCAACAGAGTTCTAACCGCTATGGAAGACTTAATGCGAGGAGCGGTATAAGAAGTAGCTCTTCTGCCACGTTTCCCGGGCTGAGGCCGTTCCGGGTTCTTATCAGCTAAGGTTTGTTCAGGATCTATAACTGCGGGTGGTACCTTCAAAAACTCTGGAACTTCCCTACCCGCTTCAATAAAGCACTGAGCTAATAAGGGACGCATCGCGGCTTCAAAACCTTCAATATCCCCTTCATCGTGATTTGCTTCAACTTGTTTAAGAAGTGGGGTCAACTTTCGGTCGCTTATAATGCCGACACCATGCTGTATTGCATCAATGACTAGTTGGCTAGAGGCGAGCTTCATGTATCTATAGAAACTATTTCTCGGAACCCCCATCAATTTCATAAGTTCAGAAGAATTTGGCTTATCAAGCTTGGATTTTGCTTCTTCTAGAGCGAAGATAAAAGCTCTTAACTTTTCATGTAGGGCCAACTTCAAATGAGAGTTGTTTTCAACGAACTGGCGTAGCTTCGGACTTTCAGGGATCTTTCGGAGAACCTTGAATGACCATACAGAGTCCCAACCGACTAGGTAGACAACAGAATAGAATCGTCTATGGCCATAAACGATTCTGTAATCAACACCACCAGCACGATAAACTTCAATCGGTTGATATAAACCACCACCGGACTCAATTTGTGCCGATAGCGCAATCACTTCGTCAACTTGAGATTGAATGTGGTGATATAAATGATGGCCCTTTGGTGTTTTATTTATTATCACGCCTTTGTCCAACAGGACGTATGCGACATCATTTCCTTGGTTTGCATTTAGAAACGCCTCCTCTCCAGAAGGCTTAACTACCGGGAAGTCTCGCGAATTTGTTGGGTCTGGAGAAACCGTCGAAATCGCCAAGTCATCGTTCACAGCATCTTTTGCCCCAGTAGAAATAATCACGTCATCTGGAGTTTGGCCATCTGGTGAAGTTTGTTCATCGACCTGCTGACGTGCGAGTTGGAGCTTGCTGGCGCCAGTTCGAATATTGCTTCTCCCACCACGAATTTGAACTTTTTTACCTTCATCTCCAGGCATTATGCATCTACCCCTAGTCTTTCACATACATAGTTATAAAGCTGCGTCATCTCATCCGAAGCTTTCTTGTCTTTCTTTAAGCAGAATACTGTATCAAGGTCATCTGGTTTCCTTCTTGGCTTAAAGATAGTTCTGTTCACTAAGAAGAAATCCTTCAACAATAGCTCATCGTTAATGTTGTTAATTGACTTGTATTTTTCTACATACTCATAAAGCGCAGTGTACTGCTCTACTTCATTATTGGTGAGAGCAACGGAGCTAGCAAGGTTAGGAATTACACCGACAATTTCAATTGGAGTCTCGCGTTCTTCGTTGTAAAGCCTAATGTTCTCCATTAATTGTGGAACACTTTCCACGGAATCGTACTCTAGCTGTGTAGGTACAAGAACGTGAGAACACTGAGAAAGGAATCCTTCACAAATAGCAGTCTTGCTCGGCGGTGTATCGAAAATAACTATGTCGATTTCCCCCATATCTTCCTCAATTTCAAGGAAGGATTTTGCAAGTTCACCGATAAGAGGGATATAGCCATCTTTATGCATTACGTCATTCAACCTATCGACGCGCCCTTCTGAAGGTAAAATCTTGAGATTATCAACTCCAGCTACAGGGTAATACACGAAATTACGATTGAACAAAATATCTGACGACGTTGAGTAGCCATTCCAGCTTCCGTTTTCTGGTGCACCTTCTACATAATCAGGATGTAATGGAGGGAGTAGATAAGGGAGCCCGGTTTTATGGACCATATTCAAGAATGTCTTACTAGCATTTTGCTGACTATCTAGATCAACCAAAACTACACTTAATTTCTTGCCTAACTTATCAATTCCGCCAGTAGCAAGCAGGTAAGCAAGCCAGCCAGCAATAGTTGTCTTTCCAACCCCACCCTTGTGGTTGTAAACCACCAAAGAAATAGGTTTGCTATTTAGTTTTCCCACTTCTTTCCCCTTGATAATCCGATATTTTCAAAAAGGATACGGCAGCAAGTATGCACTAGCAATGAAAGTATGGAATAATGACTGGAAATCGAGCACATTTTCATGTTTTTAATCCACATTCATAAAATTGAAGACTAAGTTGGACCCCAAAAATGCTGAAATGTCCTCATTTAAAATTTAATTCAAATTCATCGTAAGATATTGTTATATTTAGGTTTTCTTCGTAATTTTTGGATGTGTCCCGCGCGGGACACATTTCTACAATTAATTATTAATTTCTTGAATTAAATTTTAAATAAAATGGCTGCAAACCATTGATACAACTGACCTTTTTCCTAAATAGTCAAAAGTGTCCCGCGCGGGACACTTTTCCCATGCAGTGGGGGGGAGGACGCGGAGTCAGTTGCCATAAATAGTGTGATTGAAAAATTTAAGGCAGGGCCTAATGGCAGATGAAGCTACTACAACGATTGACTATACAGAACTAGGCTTGAAAAGAGGACTCACTCCCCCCTTGATTCGAATACCGGCTGCAGAAGTCATTGCATCTCTAAGACGGTCATTGCCAATGCTGGACATTTCCGAAAAACAATTGGATATGATTAACAGTGCAATATCCTTGTGCCAGAACCAAGAAGATGAGCACATAACTACATTAGAAGATGTTTCGGAACTTATGGGGGTATCAGTTTCTACAGCAAGAAATCATGCTAAACACTTGCAAAACTCCGGTGTTTTTAAGCAGAGATATTGCACAACAGATCCCAAGAATAAAAGACGTGGTTTGCTCTACGATTTTTGTGTTCCCGACCTATCAATAAAGATAAATGAAGTTAAAGCTAGAGTAGAGGAATCTCAACCACTAGCTCACATGAATGTTGAAGAAGTAGATTTAATCTCACAAGCAGACTTAGCCGATATGGCATTTTGTGACTTAGTAACTTCGGTTCTTTTTGGAGCTCTTCGGTTTAACCAAAAAGGTATCCAAAGCAAAATAGAATCCCATGTTGTATGGGGTGCAGAACGTGTGAAAGTCGAAACAAGGTCTGGTAAAGGAGAGCGCATTGCCCTTCTCAAAGACCTTAAATATTACATTGCAGCAATAACGGTTCTGGAAACGATAATTCGAGAAAGAATTTGTAATGGAGAAGAAATTCCGGAAACTTATAATATTCCGATGAATTCGATCCTGACGGTATTGAAACTTCCCAAAACAGGTGGGAACAAGATGCAGGGTTTGAGGGCAATTCGACGTTTGTCAGGAACAAGCTTTCATATGCATCAATTGCCTAAGTGGTTTCTGCGAAAGTATGGAATGAGTGAAAACTCGGTGCTTCACTTGAATATTCTGACATTGAGGCTGGAGGGTGAATCTAAACAAGTACCTGGTTCACTTGTATTGCAAATGCAATTCCCGCCAGAAACAATCGCGCAGATTAGGCGCCGCTTCGATGGAGATGCAGAAGCAATTCATGAACTAACGAAAATTCAACCATTTGTATTGTCTATTACTAACAATCTCGTTTTTGCCTTCAATCTTTGGTCATCAGCTTACTTCTCAGAAACCGGTATGGCTGTAATGGATTGGTTGGAGTTGAAGGATAGAACAGCACCACAATTTACATTGCATGCATTCAAGAAAGCGTTTAGTGAAATACTAAAGAAACATGCGGTACCGGCCACTACCTTTTCGGGCTACACACCTGAGGGCCGTGGAATAGAGGTGCCAGACGACAGCTATGAGCCGCTCTATAAGAATGGTATAGCTCTAAGGGAGACGGCTAGTATTCTAGGCGTAAAATTAGTGCTTGATGAGCAAGAGTTTGTATTGATGCCGGAAATTAAACATGACTCATTGCTTATCCAAAATCTCTTTTCACCGTACTTAAGCAATCAATTGAAGAAGTAGAACGGAACAGTCGACCTAAAAGGTGCCATTAGGCACCTATTTTTTTGCCCTTTAAAAGTGGAATAAATCTATGCTCCGTTTTGAATTGATGAAATTGCAATAAGCCGTTAAAGAGATATTGAAGTGGAAAAAATCAGACGTCAAATCTGAATCTTTGATAAAAGATACTCTTGAAGGGAGGAATGTGGCCTGTGTAAGTAAATTTGATATGTATCGCATACGCTGCAAGAGGTGGAAAAAATATCACCTAAGAATTAAAAACATAAATTTCAACTTCCCAATGTAACGATAACCGACCAGATGCTCTACTTGCTATCGATTATCAACAAATGACACCCCATCAGTAAATCGCTACCACATACTTTTGGGTCACTGAAAGTGATAGAGGTATGTACTAAGGTCACCATCTCCAGTCGCTATCGAGTCTCTCAAAACAAATTATTAAATTATGGGTTTAACGAATCGCGTTGAAATGTCTAGGTCTTCGTGTGCAAAGGTCTTGGAATTCTTAACCACTGTTATGTGTTAGTTGTAGATACAGCCAGCAATAAATGGAGCATTTGGGATTCATAGATTTATTCCACAATTAGAATTAAGAGTATCAATGGATATAGAGAATAGTGCTTCAAGCATGATTTGACGCATCCTCAGTGAATATCGATATCCGTTCACGCAAGAAAGTTGTAAGCCTGATAAGAAACCTTGCCCACAATCCATCCGATAAGAAGCATATAACTCTCCTAAAGTGTAAGTAATACATTTTCTTATGTAAGCATGTGCTGGCTCGTTCTAAGTAACGTATATAAAAACCAGCATTTTTAGTGTTTGTGATGTGGAATAAATCCATGCCATGGATTGAAAACATAAAGTGGATTCAAAACATGATGTGGATTGAAAGTTTAAAGTGGATTCTATATTCGAAATGGATCAAAAACATGAACTGGAATATAAGCTTGACAATTGATCATTAATTTATAGAGAGGATCCGTGTTAGATCGTCGCAAAGTACCGTCGCAGCGCTGTTTCAGACGATCTCAGCATAGATCCTTCGATCGTTGATCTACTTGAAATTACTGTTATATTCATCGATGAGATTTCATGTTTTCAAATCAACAATAAAAAACGTTAAAAGATGAAGTGGAAACTTGAAAATACGAGAAGAGGATTGCTTATAGAGTAACGAAAAAAAAGAAAGCCAGCCAACTTGGCTGGCCTATTAAACGACACAAAACCAAGATGTTCGCAGCTAACGGGTGGCACCCCGTGAACTGCCTGCCTCACCATTGATCATGGAGAGATGGCTTTGTTGAATCTGATTATACTACAGGTATCAACATGGTCAAATTTTCACGGTGCGGCAACCTATTGTTCTAAAAAAAAGGTTATGGCCCAACATGAAGAATTTTGACCGAGCAAAAGCCAAGAGCGAGCTTTTGAGTTCGTTCGAACCAACATATCCAATAACAATCGTTATGGATGAGGCTGACACACGTCCAGAAGAAGTAGCCCTGACGAAGACTCAGCTTTTTGAACTATTTACACATCATCAAATTGTTGACGATAAATCCACAACAGCCTTCATACCTGGTACATTTTCTAACTTAAAATCACGTTCAGCAGAAGACGTTCGACAAATCTCAATGATTGTTTATGACGTAGACTGTAAAAATCATTACTACAGGTTATGCGATCTCCAGAATAAGCTATCTCCGTACACATGCATTGTACATTCAACATTCTCTGCGACATACGAGCACCCTAGATGGAGAGTAATTTTTCTCTTGAAAGAAATGGTAGCACCTGAGCAATTTGATAACGTTTATCGAGGTATTGCTAAGCACCTAGATCTGGAGTTCGATCTGACGTGCACAAATATTAACAGATTGTTTTATTTGCCATCCGTTTCAGCTAATAATGATTTTGTAGATTCATGGTCAAATGAAGGATCACTAATCTCAGCAAAACCCTTTTATGGCAAGGCTTTAAAGAAGAAACCTGCAAAGAGTTCAAACAAAACTAAACCATCTTTAAGAGCTGTAGTGAACAGAGGATACGTTTCCTTAAGTTCAGTTGACCTTCTGGACTCAGTGAATAATCCTGTTGAGAGTGTAGGGCAGATCTGTGGCTTCCCTGTTCCCAAGGCCTTGAAAGCTCCTTTTTCTCAGTCAGACTTCGATGAGTTGCTATCACATCCAGGAACATGGCTACAAGCTGCAAAACATCTAGGTTTTCCAGTTGACCGTATTTCTCCGACTAATACATACTCGAAGCCTTTTTCATCAGTCATTCCGGGTGTCGAAGATAAAAAACCAAGTTGTAGCTTAGCTTTACTTTCATCAAATAATAGAACGAGATTGGTGTACCAAGCTTTTAACGAAACTCATGATGTAAATGGAGCTAGTGGCCCCGTAAAGATCGATTTAGCACGGATTTATGCCATGATGCACTGCGGCCGCCGTATTGATCGAGATGAATTCCCTGCAGGCACACATAAAGTTTGGCTAACTAGGTTGTTTATTGCATCCGGTATGATAATTCCTGAAATCATTGAAGATTTGCCTGAGTTACCAGATGAAGCAAAGAGTGCTGAACGATTATATGTTGGTTTTCGAGACTTGCTCATGTGTAAACGAGCATTTAAGGAGCAAAAAAGCGATGCTACCGCATTTAGTCTTTCCTTCGCCTGTTACTGGTGCAAGATTGGAAATAGAAACACTGTAAAAAAATACAGCCAAGTGTTACTTGATTCCAGTGTAATTCGATTCGTAGACCGTATTGATCTTCCGCGCGGAGGGTCAATACCATTGATGATGCCAGCTGGGAAGAGTGCTTCACTTTATAGGATTAAGCAAAGAGCGGTGTCAAAAGGCAGTACTGCCAACGATAAATCTCAATCTTACAGACCTAGGAACACCGATCATCAAAATGCATCAGCTAACAAACAAGTTGTAATTCCAATTGACCCAGATGTTTCCTACACGCAAACCGACCTAACGCCAGCAACGAACGATGGCCATAGTTATTCCGGTTTTACTCCGTTCGTTGAAACTAAGGCCATTAGCCGTCCTGTGTCTATCCCAAATGATACTGAGAAGGGGAGGGGAGGCCATATTACTCGGAAACCTAATAATTCTTCTGATGCCATTCAGGACATAGTGAAAGTTCTAAGAGCTCATAGTAACAAGCCAATAGCACTTGAGCTATTGCTTGCTGAAAGCAAATTACCTGTTGATGAAGAACTGATTAGCATTTTGCCGCTCGTAAAAAGGTATGTTTCAGACTATGAAACTGGGTACTCTATGTTGTTGACTTACAAGGATAAAGCCTTCGGAACATAATATTATAAGGTTCCATGTATTTGCAAAGCTCTGAAAATCGTTGAAAGCGTAAGCATCAGACCGTAAAATGTGTGCTACTACACATTTAAACATCAGCGTTAATATGGTCGGAGCAAAATGGAAATCGGAATCCTAGACAACGATAGTTATCGTTCAGTTCAAATAGCACAAGCTTCATTTATTTTATCCATGCGTGATTTAGCACGAATTGACCCGGTCAGCGTTGCTTGTTTGTTCAAAATCACAAAAGATGAAGCTCGACGACTAGCTGATACACCTATTCACGTTTTGGAGAAGGCTCTGCATTCAAGCCCACCAATTTTGACGATTAAAGGGCAGGATGGAACATACATGCGTGGTGCAAGCCCGATGACGGCGTTGCTTGCTTCTTTGCAGGAAAGTGGCACCGATGCATTTCATAATACTGTTGCACATATAAATGCTTTTTCTGGCCCCGTTAATCATGGTTCGCTTGAACGTGACAATGACAGCAGAATTACAAAAGCTGCGAGATAGGTGAGCAGAGAATGACAGATAACAGTAAAGGCAGCAAAAGACGAACACAACCTTGGGACCCAGGATTATATTATGAGCAGCTTCGCCTAGCATATGAGATGGCAAGCTTAGGGGCCAATGCGAATGTTCTAGACCAATTCTTCGCGGTCGACAAGCGTCTTGAAATGGCGATCAATAAAGACCTTGGAAAGTTTCGTAAAGGCGCGGGCTGGATGACAACTCATGTAATACATAGAGTACATGCAAATATCGTGTACCGAATGTATTGTAATGCAATACCTGAAAATGCGAACCTCGAAAGGCCTATTACTGATAGAGAGTTATTGTCATTAGCTCGGACATATCACGTTTTACACAACAACCAGTACGTTGATATTAATAGAATATTTTACATCTTTTGCTATCTTTCGGATGGCACATTCTCACGTAAAATATGTTCTAAGTGTGGTATGGATTTCATATTTCATAGCGAACGAAATTACAGTCATTGTCCATTTTGTGAGCGTGACTCGCCTCTGTTTGATAAGTAACCACTCCAGTGCCGGAGTGGTTTCCGATTTTCTTAAAGTCAAATGCTAGTCCCCGCCAATACTATTAAGATACCACGCATTCAAAACCTAATAGATTTACTCCCCCTTAATACACCCAGATAATCGTCACGCGATCAATATCTGTCAGGCAATATTCCTTGCTATGAAGACGAAAATCCTAACCGCTGCTATAGCTGCCTGCCTGACGGCGGCATTTACTCCGAGCACATCCGCTGCTGACCAAGCAGACGGAGGGCGCTCATCATTTTACGATCGCAAAAGCGAGGGCTGGTTCTGGCATGAACCAGAGCCAGAGGTAGTTGAAGAGGTTGATAATGCAAAGATAGATACTCCACCGAATGAGACTGCAGAGTCAAAAGTAGATGAGGTTATGAAACCTAGTGAAGTAGTTGTGAACGTAGCATGGTTACGAGATAACTTACCAAAATTGCGTGACGCAGCTATTGATGAACCAACCTACGACAATGTACGTCGTTATTTCTACGCACAGCGTGTAATGATGGATAAAGCGAGTAAGTTTGCATCTGTTAGTCAGGAAGTCTCCAAATTCGAAGTGGCACTAGATGAAACGCTACGTAGACCTGACCATCAGGGGGCACTTTACGATTTTAAGCTGGGAGCTAAGAATAGTCGTAACGCTTTAATCCAGGAACTATCGAACCAGGTAGGTTTCTTTTTTTTCTATTCATCAAATTGTTCCTACTGTATCAAACAAGCTCCTTTATTGACTCGTATGAGTTCTGATACGGGTATTGATGTTCTTGCTGTTTCTCTCGATGGACGACCACTGCCTAGCGGTGAATTCCCTGATTATGTCACAGACCCGGGCACATTGCGTGAGCGCCTGCAGGTGATGGTGACGCCAACCATCTATCTTGTTAAGAAGGATGGGTCAGAATTCCATAACGTAGCCGCAGGCCTCACTTCTCCAGATGAGCTAATGAGAAGAACAGTAATGCTAGCCAAACGCCAAGGTTGGATAACAGAAGAGCAATATAACGAAACAACAGAAGTTAAAGAGATCCTCTTAAATGATGACTCTAAAGAAAAACTTGTCGTCGACGAAGATAAGGTCTTCTCTGACCCGAATTATCTAGCAGACAAGCTCCGTCAAAAATTCCAATCGCAATACAAATCTGTACCACCTGCGCAGAATAATGAGGTAATGCAACCGTGAGTTTTATTAAAAGAAAAGCAAAACTGGTGACGCTTGCCTCCACGGTAGTTCTGTCATTGGCTGTGCCTTCTACCGCCGTTGGCAGCGATCCACTAAAAAATGTATTTGGGATGATGACCACCAGTACAGGTGGTGCTGTTTTTGAATCTCAGAAAAGGAATGGTGTGGCTTTTGGTACTTTTAGTGCCAGATTTTCAATGTACCAACCGAAAGTAGTTAGCTTCACCCCTCCTTCACTAAGTGCAGGGTGTGGTGGCATTGACTTCTTTGGTGGTTCAATAAGTCTGATCAAGAAAGAAGAACTTGTCCAAATGGGCCGAAATATTGCAGCCGGCGCCGCAGTGTACGCATTCAATCTTGCGGTTGAATCGATTTGCCCATCTTGTGCAGAGGGTATGGCATGGCTGCAAGATAAGCTTGACCAATTCAACGAACTTGTTAGCGCTGATTGTCAGGATGTGGTCACCTCGCTTAGCGAAAACAGAGTTGGAGCAGGCGCCGCTGACAAATTAATGGGAATTGCAAACAAGAATGGCTGGCAAGAAGGACTGACAACTTACGCAGATGTTATGCCTGATACCCATGGTAGCTGGATTGAAATGCTATCTGCCCGTTCATCCACTGGTGATGCTAAAGATGCTCCTGTCGATGGCATGCTGGGAAACCAAATTTGGGACGCCCTAGGAGAAGCCAAGGTTGACCGATGGAATTTTGCCGCGGGTTGGGACAAACAACAGGTTCAAGAACTATTGATGAGCATTACAGGCACAATGATCGTTGGGCCTTCAAGCAATGGAACCGATGTTGAATGGCAACCTGTACCAAAAACTCTAGATATTGAAGACTTAGTTTATTCAGATGCAGGAACCAAAATTAAAGTTCTCCAGTGTGATACTAATGAGCCGAAGAAAGATAACCGTCTTCCATGCACAAAAATAAAAGATATGGAGGGTACCGAAGTATCTTGGGAAGGAATGCATCATCAAGTGATGCGCCTATTAATGGGAGACGGAACTCGTACTGGAATTGCTCGAAAAATTACATACAAAGGCAATATTGCAGTAGATGAGCAAGCGCTGATTAATAATGCAAGCGTGCCATTCATGTCGATGCTTTTCTATCTCGGAAATGACGTTGAAGCTCAACGTGCGATCGCTTCATTAGTAGCAAGTCAAATGTCATTTCAAATGATCGATGAAATGATTGAGCACATGTACAAGATGCTCAAAAACGCTGAGCTATCAGAGCAAGGAAACACAAAAACAACTGCGGAGCGAATTCAGTTCATTAAAGGCCGAATTGTTGAAATTGAACAGCAACGAGCGGCATTGAAAAAGAAGCATGATGCTCAAGTGAAACAAGCTAATGAAATTTTTGAAACCTACAACGCACTGATTGAGGGTGTGAAGAATATGAGCGCATTGGGAGTTTAAGAATGCAGGGATTTGTTATTTACAGTATGGGCGACCCTGAATTTATCCGATTGGCTCTATTGGGGTTGTCACACGCATTCGAACAAGGTGCGGTAAGTGTTGCCAAGATCGGCTTAATGCTATGTCTTCTCGGTGTTTTTTGGAAAGGAGTGTGGAGCCCTGACAAGATTGAGTTCAAACAGTTTTTCATGGGCTTTTTCCTTGTATTTTTGTTGTTTGTAAAGCAAGTACCTGTGACATTAATTCACAATGATGGGGCAGGGGCAGACCAAATGCCACCGATCCCTATAGGTATTGCATTGGCCGGAACAATTGCAACTAACTTTGGTTACAGCATGGCCAATAGCATGCGAGATTTTTATCACACCACATATCAGCCTGGTAATGCTCAAACTGGAAGCTATAGAGCAATGGTAGGTCTTGATAATGATGGCACTCATCCTGTACCTGTTGCTGGCAATGGATTAGCTCCATTACGAGAATTGATGAAGATGCGATTTGATGGCTCTGTGGAAGCATATTCGAAAGCTAACGCATCCATCGCGGGTGCTGGTGGCGCCAGTGTTGATATTTCAAAATCTCTTGAGAACTACATACATGATTGCGTCCTTAAAGACGAATTTAACGGCCGATCTGTACAAGAGGTAAACACTGCTGCCATGCATACAGCCGCATATGCATGGCCAAACATGCGAGTTACATATGATGGTTGGTCAACATCGGTGAAAATTGATGCGGGTCACGGTTGGAAAACAATGGGGTGTGGTGCTGCCTATAACAAAATTGATGGGGCGATAAATTCAACTTGGAAAGATATCGCCTTAAAAGATAATTCGATAGAAAAAGCTCCGAATGAGGCGTTAGTTAATATCGGTTCTCAAATGCTCGGGGATGTGAATTCCGAAGCGTGGAAAATCAAAGTAAACCAGTTAATCCATTATCACTACAATAAGACTAAAGCTAAGAGTCGTTGGGCAAGTGAAGCTGATCTGATGGCTAGCCAAGTAGAATTTGAAGCTATTGATAAGCGTCGTGTATCAAGTGCTGTTCAACATTCATTGTGGTCTGAAATGGCGATCCCGCTGATGAGCTACATTGAGGCATTTGTATTCCTGATTGGTCCAATTATGCCATTTATTGTAGCGTTCGGTGAGAAGGGGGCTGGGCTTGTACTTAAGTATTTCTTCCTTTTGGTATGGGTTAATACATGGCCGATTCTTCAAGTTGGTGTGAACATGTATCTACAAAATTCTATTAATAAAGCTTCATTTGCGAATAGTAACTATGAAGCATTTTCCTGGGCAGGATACAACACTAGCTTCACCGAGGTAGAGTCATTCATTGCAATGGGGTCTACATTGCAAACCATGGTACCCGCTCTGAGTTTGATGCTTTTATATGGTTCGGCACATACCATGATTAACGTTGCAAACTCCGCTCAAAAAGGTGGAGGGGGCGAAGGTGCTCAAGCTACACCGAATGCGGCAACTCCAACTCATAGCGGTAAATCTTCCGTTGGAAACACAAACTGGTCATACGATAAAAATGCAAACGGAATGCTTCAAACATACTCCGGTGATAGTAGTAGTGCTATTGGTATGAAACAGTTCAATACCAGCAACGCTATTTCTGCTGCCAATTCAAATGCGATTCAAGCAGCTCAAGAAAAAGTAGAGTCAGCTGGTACTCAACGTTCGGCCATTAATTCGGAAATGGCGAACATGATGAAGGTTGGTGCTGATGAGAAATCAATGCAAATTTCGGGTACCGCGAATAAGAGTTTGGGCCTGAATCTTGCGAACACCTATGCTGACCAGCTTATGAAAACTGGTCACTATACGGCTGAAGAAGCAAAAACCCTTGGTGTTGCACTGTCTGGAGGTATGGGGGCTCAACTACAAGGCAAGGTTGCTGCTGCATTGAAATTGCCTACCGGAGGTGGTGAAGAAGGAGATAAAGGGAAGAAGAGCCCATTTTCAGCAGGTATTGCTCTTGAGGCTTCTGGCGGAGTAGATGTGAAAAATAATGCCAACTTACAAAGTGCATTAAGGAAAACCTCTAGCTTGGCTAACCAAGGCACTAACAGTTGGTCATTCGGTGAATCTGAACAAGGTCAAGCAGCATTTCAAAAGGCGCAATCTCTGGTTGGTGGTGCGAAGATTGGAGAAAATGGAGCTTGGGGTGAAGTTGGTCAAAGAGCTGAGCAAGCATCTCGAGCGTGGACTGAAGCTAATAAGATTGTAGAGTCAGAATCTCGACAGCAAACAGCACTGCAAGGCATCTCTGGAGGATTGTCATTTAACATGATGGGCGCAACGAGTGATGCTTTGTCTAACAAGGTTGATGACAAATTCGCAGACGGTACTTTGCTTGCTGAGACAGCAAGAAAAACTGCATTTGGCGATATGGATAGTACCCAACGAGCAAACTATGAAGCATTCAAAGCAAATGGAGGCTTTGGTCAGGGCTTGGACGGTGATATGAAGGCACTTTCTGCATTCTCCAAGACAGAGCAGGGTGCTTCCCTTACGGGTATGGCAAGTAACTTTAAGACTACTGCTCAGAACAAAGGTGACTTTGAAGCTAGAGTTGGAAATGCATCTACCCTACAAGAACGTCGTGAAGCAGTAGGTCGTTATGCAGATAACGCATTCCAGAATTTACTGAATACATCAGGATCACATCGTTATGATGCTGGTGCCAACATGCTGGACATCATGAATCAAGCGTCTGGTGGCAAAATGGCTAACTGGGCTGCAGCTGCGAATGATCTACGAAAAGTAGCAGATCACACAGAAGAAGCTCTTAAGACGCCGGCACCGAAAACAGCAAATGAAGCTGGTGGACCAACGGAAAAAAGCGTTAATGATAAAGTTAGTCAGGTTTCTACGGACTCCAAAGGCTTTATTGCAGCACAGCAAAGTCGAATTGATGAGACTAATTTGGAGAAGGTACACAGTAATGACAAACAAGCTCTAAGAAACGAGGTCCAGGCGGACTCGGGCAAAAAGGGTGAACAGCAGACTCTCATGGCTGTTGGTGCAACGGCGGCGGAAAATGCGAAGCCTCTCGATAAAGCTGTAGCTCCGCTTACGGAACAACAGAAACCAGCAATGAGTTTGGCGGAGACTCTAGCAGACATTTCTACACCTGCTTGGAAAGCGGCAGGGGACATTGTGGATAATGTAACGCGCGAAACAGCGTATGACCGTTTAACAAAACAGGGAGTTGATGAGAGCGCTGCTAGGATCTTGGGTGGCGAAAGTTCAAAGACACAACATTCAGATATAGTTGAGACAGTTGCTCGTGGTCTTCAGGTGAATGCAACACCTACCGACCAAGTTGCCGCGGCAAAACTTCTTGCTGGTGCACAAAAATCTGATGAGGTGATTAAAGACCTACGTTCTTCAGGTAACCCAGAAAATATGAAATTGGCTGATTCACTTGAAAAGAACAAAAATGTTGTTGAAAACGCATTTAATTCTGCGAATGCAGATGGAGGACAGAAAGAGTTAATTCGTGGACTTGGAACTGCTCTCAACAATGGTTCAGCTTCCAATGACGGTGCACTCTATATGTTTGAGCCTAACAATATAGAGCTTCGGTCGAGCCTCCAAGCAAAAGAGCAGCAACATGCTGCGCAACAAGGGACATTGGCGCAAATGGAGGCAAACGGAGCTACTGATACTAAGCAGTATCAGGAATTGAAACAACAGGCTGACCAGCTTGGGAAGTATCTTGAAAGGAATGAGGGTGCACGCACGATGTTTGATGCGTGGCGAGGCTATGAAGGCAGCATGGGTAAAGCGGCGTCGGACGGAGGGCCGAGTAGAGACGTAGTTGTTGATGAGATCGGAAAAGGCATTATTAAAGATGCAGTTTTGGGTAAGAACAATAACAGCCTTAGCAATGCTTCGTTTAGTGAAGCTCTAAAAGAACAGGGTTCAGATTACAGCCGCTTTACGAAGGCATTTGGTAGGGATGGAATTACCACTAATATTGATGCTATGCGTCAGTACGAGCAAATGCGTCCGGGATTGGAAGGTGCTGTTGCTGAGTTACGTAAAAACCCTGAAAACGCAGAGAAGGCCGATCGTCTTGATCAACGTATTCAAGAATTAGATAAGTTGACTGGTTTTGACCAACGAGAGATCACTTCGCTTACTGGAAATGTAGGGTACTCTTCGAGTGATAGGAAAAATGTTGAAACAGCTACAATGAGTAGTGAAAGTCTTAACCGGGTAAATGAAGCTTCGATTGGTCAGAAGTTCCAGTTTGGAGACAGTACTACGTTTACGAAAGTGTTTGCCGGTGAAGGACAAGACCCCAAGCTTCTATCAGAAACTGGTCAATTGTTTAGTGTTTCTTCTGCCAAAGATGGTAGTGGTGTAATGCAGCCAAGTAACGATCAAGTTTCAAAAGTGGGTGAAGTTGCTCCTAGTGGTGAGAGTAAACCCAATAATAATATTGGTGAAGTAAACAAGGTATCGCCAAATGAAAGTGCGATAAATGCTAGTGGCAAAAGTTCAGATGAAACTGGAACAAAGCCAGCTAGTTCTGGCGTTGCTGCCAACGCTCAAGCTAGTGAACCAGTTTCGACCTCTGGTAATGTACCTGGCTTGGGCACCGGAAAAGCTAACGAGAATGGTGGCAAAAGTTCAGATGAAACTGGAACAAAGCCAGCTAGTTCTGGCGTTGCTGCCAATGCTCAAACTAGCGAACCAGTTTCGACCTCTGGTAATGAAGCCGGCGTGGGCTCAGGAAAAGCCAATGAGAAAGGAGGCAATGTTTCTTCTACCACCGGGGAAGAACTGGCCATTAAAGCCAAAGAAGAAGTAAATACCTCTGGAACTGTCTCGGATGAGCCAACTCTTGCTAGCAATGTCACCTTAAACTCTGGCCGTGGAAACTATGAGCAAACCTCCCATTCAATCGCTACTGAGACAGGTAAATCTTCGGGAGCTGAGAATCAATCAGCTGGGGAAGTAAATGCAAGTTTTGTTTCAAGTTCGTACGGTGATGGTGACCGAATAAATGTTAGTCCTGATAGTTTCCAGTCTCTGCATAGTGCTGAAACTGGCTCGAAGTTTGACATTGCTGGGGAGACATTCACTAAAACGGGTGGCAATGAAGATGGCAACAGACAAACAACGACTCTAATGCATGATAAGACAGGGGATACATATAATTTGTATCAGAATAATGACGGGACAGGAAACCTGACTATCGAGGCTAAAGACGGTAAGTTCTAAAGGTTTTAAAAAAATTAAAAATGCTGGGCAATGCCCAGCATTTTTTTTTCAGATTTATGTGTTTTGGGGGTTGCGGAAAGTGGAGCCTGTTTTAGATTGGGCATTGAAATTAATGGAGTTTAAAATGAAGACATTCACTTTAGTGGCCGTTCTTCTAGGTTCAATATCTTCAGTCTCGGCTGCAGAATTGTCTCTACAGGGCGAAGGTGTTTATAGAATCGGTGAGTTTGACAGCTTACATTCAGCTAAGGAGATTGCTGGCCAATTCGCACTAGAAGATATGGCCAGAAAAGCAACTGAGAGAGTTCTTTCACTACAAAAAATCGACAAAATGGGTTACTACTCCAGGGCCAGTTGGCTAGTAAACTCTTCTTTGCTTACCAAAGAAGTGGTTAGTGACGATGTTGCTGTGTGTAGTGAAGGCGTTGGGCTGTGTGTAACGGTTAAACTGAAAGGTGTTCTAGATACGGCGCAGTCTGAAAAGCACCTCAAATTGCTTTACTCCGATGTGAAGTTAGCTAAGAAGCTGGAGGCACTAATCGAGGACGAATCCGAGCGAGAGCGCCTTGTCTTAGAAGGAGAGACCCTGGATTATGCAGCAGCAAAAGAAAGGCAGCATAAGCGAAAGCAGATCATCGATTACCTATCAGGAAGAGAAATCAAAACGAACGTAGGCGCCATCGACTCTTCCCTGATACAGACCATTTATGATGCGGCGGCGGCTAATCAACGAGCCGATTTAAACAGGGGCTCTACATACCTTGAGTACCAAGAGTATTTAAATGAGATACAGAGAGAGCTAGCTGTAACAATCGTCGAACAAAATGCAATAACCAACGCGGATGGTTCAGGAGGCATCCGGCTTAGGGTTTCTCTTGAGTCGCCCACATTAGAGACCACTTTAAGCTGGGTAGCTGAAAAACTTGGAATTCAAGATGGAAACTGGAAACTTCATCGAGAAATTAATCCTAAAAACCTTGGCGAGGCATGGGTGTATGGTGTTGAAGTTGACAGCACCCTTGGTGAAGTAGTAACTGAGTCCGTTATTATAGGTGAGCAAACTGACCTGGTAATTGATGCTGATCGTTACTTGATTCAGTATGGCATTAACAGTGCCGGTATTAGACAGCACAGCAATGGCAAACCTGATTACCGCCTGAACAGAGAAAAGCTTAAGTTGGTCAATGAACTTGGCAAAGCACAAGTTTGTATCGAGTTCTCATTAGGAAATCTGAAACCAGTAGAGAAGTGTATTGCTGGTGGGGCATCGAATTCAGAGGGTGACCATATAAACCCTGCATGGGACATCAATTCTCCGTTCCTGTGGTATGCGAAAGACGGGGCTTCTTTTAATGTTTTTATTCCTATTGATAATGTTACCTTGCGCGATCCAACTTCTATGAGAAATTTATCATTTCAATATCAAGTTACTGTTAAGGCAGAGACTCTGGGTAAGTAGAATGAAGATAAAGAGTTTATTATTTGGTGTCATTGGGTTATCAGTTGCAAGCCATTTCGGTTTCTCTGCTGAGAAGCTTTTCCCACCAGCAATTGTTGATTTGGACAAGAAATGGTTCAATGGCGCAGTAATGGAAGGGATGAATATAGCTGGTAAAGCTGGACGCGATAATGCCGAAAAATGGTTTGAACTATATTTTAGTGAATATAAAAATACAGATACTCAGGACAGTAATAAGTGGTAGAGGAAATCACTCCCACGTCCCAGCGGAACACAGGGGCAGATTAGACCACTCAATTATTTGGTAATTTGATTTTACTTAGCTGCAATTGAAAGCAATTCCATTTGCGGGAGGAATGAGGCAGATCTAGGATAAAAATTTGATCGTCAGATGAGGTGACATCTATTTTGACGAAGGTTAAGTGTGCTGCTGGCATAGAAGCAGCATAGAGAGAGGGGTTTAACAACATGCATAAAAAAGGTCTGCAGAGCAGACCCTTTTTTGATTAGGGTTTGAAACCTTTTTTGATTAGGGTGTGAAACCTTATTTGATTCGTGAGTAACCTAAAAAGTCGGGCCAGCTAGTCCATTTATCAATTTTTTCATAGTGTTTGTCTGGGTTACATGGAATCAGTTTTAGGTCTTCATTATTACGACGACCTTCTCTGAACTCGAGGTAACTTGCGAAATTAAATGTCCTAACAAATTTTCGGGCTTCCTCAAAAGTTAGATAAGGATCATCCTTCGGGCAAAGTAGGTCAGAAAACTTAACTTCAAATTTTTTATCTGGCGCTGAGTGGATGTTATCTGGCCTATTTCCGCTCTTGGACACTTCACGAAACTTAGTGACGGTAGTGATTTTATTGTCTATAAACCACTGTTTCGTTTCCTCCAATCCCAAAAATTCATCTTTTTGAACTTGTGTTGCTTTCGTATCAGTACCCAAGAAGTCCGGCCAACCAGTCCATAAGCCACGACGACCATAGAATTTGGATGGGTCGCCAGGAACATTTCTCGGTCTAACTTCACCACCTTTTCGTGGATTGTGGTAATCGAACCACTGGCGCATGCTTTTTATTTTATGATTAGAAGCATATGCTTGAGCTTCTTCATAGCTCATCATGTCATCTGGTGTGGCCAAACCTTCGGCTTGCATTTCTTTGATTGTTTGGTTCATTGTCCACCCCTCTTTAACTGTATACTTCCAGTTATCTTTGGATACATTAAATACTCAGTATTATCTGGAATAAAAGCTGTTATAAAGCTATCCATAGTCCTTGATGCGAACTGGTGTAAGGATTTAGCTTTATCATTTTTAAGAAGGTCGCTGGTCAGAAAGGACTTTAAATCGTAGCATGTTACTTTATTATTGGTCCCCAAGAACTCAGCCCAACCATTCCATTCCCCATTCTTTTGAAAATAGGTTGCTGGGTTTTTTGGCATGTTTGTTGGAGTTGGTACTCCACCTTTACGCTCATTATGGTGTCGGAACCATTGACGCGAACTTCTTATGTTATTTTCAATGGCATAAGCCTGTAAATCTGAATAGCTAATAGTTATCTCCTGAGTTTTCAGGCAAAAGATCTCTCTTGTAATATGATGGTTCATATTTCGATACTCAATTTCTCGCTATCCTCGGCGCCCATAAAACACTTGGATTTTTGTTTAAAGTTTACTTCGTTTTGAATACAGATGAAGCCTTCCTATGATGGGTTTGCCACCAATCAAAGAGTCGGATCTAACACAGCGTCTATATGCAGCGTTGAAATCTATTAGTGGAGAAACGCAAATTGGGCTCTTCTGCACGATTATGAGTGGAAGATGAGCACTTAACTGTGGGGTATCTTCGCAATCTAGATTTACAACAGCATTTACTTTCGCAGGTCGTTTGTGCCTAAGTTCAATGCCTGCAGGTAAGCGTTGGATATCTGTAATCTCCCTTTCGAGAAAAATTCGCCATTCATCCGGGTTACAATTTAATGGCGGGTTATCAATCTGACATTTTATTTTAGATATTACTTCTTCTCGAGTAGTCGTGGTTGTCACGAACCGCTGAGCCCAACAAAAGCCAAGTTGGCTAATGTCGGTGTTGACGGCATGTAGTCGTCTATATAGTTGTTTTGTTATTAAGCCCGGAAAAAGCCCGTGTACAATATCGTGCTTCTTCTTGGCCCCCTTAATCTGGTCAACAAAGTCTTTGAACTCGGCTTTTTCTTTGTTAATTTCAGATACAAGGTCAATAATTTCTGTTCTGTTAGCATCAATCTGAATGTACCCAGGCAGTCGGAAAACAGACTTCCTTGACATCCCATCATCAGCATAGACTTTACTAAAAGCATTCATTGCTTTAAAGAATGCTGCCTCACCAGTATATGTTGTTACTCTGATTTTACTAACTTTGTTATGTTCATCTCCAATTGCAACCGGTGGTAGTTGAAACACCTGAGCGGAAACGAGTTCAGAGCTGCGAATCAGCTCACCTAAGTCCTTGTAAAGTCCATCCATCTTATATTTATGATAGAGAAGTTCACTTCTAACTTTTGGCTCAGTAATAGTCGTTGCCACGGGCATAAACACCTACCAATATTTCCGTGCAATAAATAGTTGACCAATCTATACACAACTGATCAATCGTTGTTCACACATCATAGTTAACCTGCAAAATAGGGTCAATGTATTATTATGCAATACAATTCATAACTATACATTATTGATGTCGTGGTAATGCTTTCTATTTACAGTATCTTACGAAATCAAAAGGTTGTGTGTGGATACTATACCAATTATGCATATAGTTTAATGCACCCGTGGGTACCTGTACGTTGATTTGTCCTAAATTATAGCCCAATCCACTATTGATTGAAATTTGAGAAAGTATCCATGTTCAATGATTAGCGTTAGAATGTTTAACTTTGAATTTTGATATCGTAGTAGAGGGGTCGAATGATGTGTTTACGTGCTGCATTTGTTGCTGCAGGCTTGATTGTTATCGCTGGATGTACATCAAAGGAGGTCGTTGGAATACATCAAATTTCACCGTTGAATACAACAACCAGTTCAGACGCCGATTACTACGCAAAGATTGAGGGTAGGCTGAAAGCGATTGAAGAAAATCGCAAGCTTACATTGAGCCGGTTGGAGCAAATACAGCTAGCTATCGATGCGGCAATATCAGAACGAGTTGAGCCAATTTTGATTGTGCAACCGAGAGAGAAATTTGTCTATTTTGTCACTAGTGACACTGAAGTAGAAGACAAATGGATACCGTTGCTTAAGAAGCATGTTAACTATCTGCACAGCGACAAGAGTATTCGAGTGATGGTTGCTGGATTTACCGACAACAAAGGATCTGCCAAGGCAAATTTAAAAATTGGTCAAGAACGCGCAGATAATGTGTGTGCGAAACTTGTAGAATTAGGCGCTCGAAAAGAACAACTAACTTGTGTTTCTTACGGAGAGTCTCATCCAGCAGACCCAGGAAACACGGATGATGCGAGCGCTAGAAATCGCCGAGCAGAAATATTGTATTAATGAAATGAACTAGGGCGCCCATTGTGCGGGCGCCTCCTAGCTATTAGCGATCTGGGGCTACAAACAGTGGCTTTGTTAGGCGCGAATGGCACAGTCGATAAATCTCGTCAATTATCATCTTTGCATGATCACTTAGGATTATTTTATTTGTATCTATATCCCGTTCAAACAATTGTCGGTCCATTAGGTTTTCAATAATCATCTGACCAGAATGAATATTTTCATTATTGCTTATAAACATTGCCAATTCATCGTCAGAAACTGATGCAATTTCATGGACATATGAGAGAGCCCGATAATGACAAAGCTCAAGTTGGTCAATCGTAAGTCGACGGTCAAGAGCGCTCATTGCGCTTAGCCAAGGTGACATAATTCTCTCCAGAGTAATAATTTCCCACGCATTCTATAGTTTACATTTGGAAGCCGCAATCTTATGGCAACATACATATATTGTTGGTGCTGCCTTTTGTGTATGTAATTTGTCCGTAACCACTAAAATTTGCCCATAAGAGCAAAATGAGACATTAAAGTTTGCCCGTAAAGCTTAACCCATTGTTTCAGTTGATAACTTTGATGAGTGTTAAGTCTCTGTCCTGAGCAGTTCAGGATAGGACTTAACCTTAGGGGCAAACACTGATGCATCGGCTTATCTATTGTAATGGCTGCGGTTTGTATGAAATCCTTGGGGGTTATAACAGGCATAAAGTGTTGCTAGTAAGATCACTACGACCATGAGGACTTGGGAACGGGCCTGTAATCTAAGACCTCGGCACCTTCATTTTATGAGAGAAAACTATGAGTTTTGATGAATCGAGACTCCCGCCCGGTTGGCTTCCATTTTTTCAGCAAGAGCTCACTAAGCATTACATGTTGAAATTGAAAACGGCCATACAACATCAAATCAATAATGGAGTCAAAATTTGGCCTATGCCCCGCGATATTTTCAAAGCGTACGAGTTAACCGACCTGGTTGATATTAGAGTTGTTCTAGTTGGTCAGGATCCCTACCCAACAGCAGGTTTCGCACATGGCCTTTCCTTTAGTGTGAATGAAGGTGTGCCAATACCTGCTTCCTTACGAAACATCTTTACAGAACTGGAACGTGACTTGGGAGTGCCTCCTCCAGCCAGTGGTAACTTAGAAGCATGGGCGCGTCGAGGAGTGTTGTTACTTAATAGCATACTCACCGTTGTTGAAAATAAAAGGAAATCACATGAATCGATCGGTTGGAGTAGTTTTACTGAAGCAACTATCAAAGAGATTAATAAGCTCGAGCATGGAGTTGTATTCCTAGCTTGGGGAGGAGCTTCTCATGAAGTTTGCGAACTGGTGGACGAAAGTAAGCATAAAGTTATTCGGACCTCACATCCAAGCAATACTCATGATGCATGTAATCGCTTTGGATATACAAAGTCGGGTAAAAAGTTTCAGGCATTTAACGGAAGTTTCTGTTTTTCACAAGCTAACAATTGGCTTATAGATAATGGCCATGAACCCCTTAACTGGGAACTATAGTGAAGCACTCTAGTTAGAGTTGCGCGTTTGTCCAACTATGAGATCGTTTAATTTCGATGAAATAGTGTGGAGAGGCGGAATGCCAGACATTTGCGACCACGCCCTAGGGCTGCTTAATGGAAAGGACGTAACAAAAATTGATTGCGAAGCGGTACGTAACTTTATGAATGAGGTGAGGCAATTTAACACAAGTAGAAAGGTGCTCCCTCATCCAGGCTTGTTTATCCTAGCGAATTTTTGTCACAAGTGTGGTTCAAAACTGGATAAGGAACTGAACAAAGATGAGCTCAACAAGTTTGTGATCGAACAAGGGGAGCAGATCTATGATGCATCCTGTTGAAATAAAACAAATTAAGCTTGCGATTGAACAAAATGACCGCGGTTTGGATGCCATTGCATTAAAGGTAACCCTGATTAGTGTTGGTGGTCATGACTTCGTGATAATGCATGAAGAAAAGTCTACTTTGCCATCTATAACTGACTTTGTGGAATATTGCATTCCACGTTTAGTCGTCAAACTAGACCTAAATTTTGATTCGGCCTCGTTCTATCTACACAACGGTGATAATGGGATTACGGAACCGACTTTTCTTCAGCTTTTGTTTGAAACAAAGAATTCAACAAGTCATGGTGGCAAACTATGTCTAAACAATGGGGTAAGAATACATGTGGGGGAGAAGCAGAGTGCTTGGATGGCGGCACAATTATTAAATGTGTGCTTGCATTAGATGCAAAAGCGCCCCGACTCTGCCGGGGCGCTCTAGTGGCTCAAAAGGTCAAGAAAGCCGTGCCATTACTACGAAGCGTGAACAAGAAAGGGAGGGTGCTTCGATAGTTCAACTACAATACTTCGAATGTCTCACCCTGTCAATGAGTGGCGTTAAGTATTGCTTTTTTTTAATAAAACTAAGTGTCATTTAGTTCGTTTTACTTACAAAATTTGAATTGTGAGAATATAATTATTCAATTTTTGATTGCGAAGGACCAGTTGTGAGACTTATTCATAATGCCAAAGCTGTAGCAGTAGGCGTCCTAATCGCAGTGTTTGCTAAAGATATAGCAAGTAATGCTGCCCATAACTATCTAGTTGAATCATTTCTAGGTGCTGAAGGCTTGAAAGTTGCCATATTTCTACCAGAAAAATATCAGCAATGGCCAAAAATGGATGTGCGAGTCGAACTGGCAGAAAAGCTTGATGACTCAGGCAGCTTGAGTTGTCTGCATGTTCTGCCTATTTCGCCTGAATACCAAATAACCTCGGTGCTTGATGATGGCACAAAGTTATGTTGTAGCGTGGAAGGAGGCTCAGTGTACGTTCCTATACTTGCTCGTGAGGACTCAACAGAGTATTTTTGTGGGCATTACCCGAACCAGCAAGTAGTTCGGGTAATGAAATAGTGTGGGTCGACGAGTTTGGCAAATAAGTTATGATGCCCCAACTCTGCCGCCCTCTGTACCATTATCATCTTTCCTAATAAATACAGGCTCTTTCAAATGCAAAAGCTGTACTTCAGGGTGAGTAACTTTAATACTTTTTAGGGTTTTTTCTGCTTCAGCCAGTTCGTTTGTCATTCCGGGCCAAAACCCAATTTCAAATTCTTGGTCATTATTGCGTTTGTCTATGGCAGTTAGCTCTATGTAGAAAAACACTACGGGCGATAAAGCTACTCTGAAACCGCGGATAGACGCAACCACCTTGAGCCCTCGCTTAAGAGCTTCTAAAACTCGATCTTCTACCGCCAAAGGAGGCCTCTCTTGTTCATTACTATTAGCTAATTCCATAGTTACTTTGAATCCGACTTGGTGCACTTAAGCTCTTTTGAGCAATGCAATCTCTGATTTATGCCGAGAAATGTCGACAGTCCATGGTGTTCATTATCAATTGTTTTTTTTAAATGCGTGGGGATTAAGCTCGACGATGTAAGGGGAGAAAATCTACTTGCAGGCCATTGAAATACAAGTGTTGTACAAATTCCAGCCTATAGATGACTTACTGAATATAACGTTTTGGAATCCGAATTTTATTCAGTTTTACTCTACTTTGAATCAAATTTCTGATTTGTTTAATAACTCAACGCCATTTGTTAAACTTGAAGTAGCCCGGCAAGAGGGTATGAGACTTTACCGACGTTGGCGGCGGCAAGCTTCAATGGTTTGTGTTCGGCAAATCTCTCTTTGTTTTGCTATGGAAACTGATACAAACCATCCTCAATTGGCTTTCTAGACGTTGAGGGCTGACATCAAGCATTAAGCTATTGTAGTGATACTTGATGACGACCCGAAACTGAGGAAGTCATCAATGAAAACCAATGACGTCATTTATGTAAGGCCTATTGCGGAATCAGCTTTATAGTTCAGCATTAATACAGCTTTCAATTATCAGGGGTTCAATATTCCAATGTTAGATGGGGTTCTAGGGATTTTCCCCTCTAAAGTAACATAAATCGCCATACTCACCATATTTAAAGGCATACAAAGGTGGGTTACTTCTCCAAAGTATGGCAAATTATGAGGTTAACAACCCCTTAAACTTAATTTAATTCCTATGGCTATAAAAAACGAACTATCAATTCTTACCAAAGCTGAGCAGCTTGATCTATATTCTCCGCCGCTATTATCACTTGAACAACAACGATTGTATTTTACGCCAAACGAGATCGAGTTAACAGAGTTGAAAAGTATTCGCCTAAGGAACCACCGATGCTATTTCATTGCGTTATTAGGGTATTTTAAGTCTAAGCCTGTGATTCTTTCACCTAGCTTTAACCTCATCTTTGACGATATGCAGTTTATTTCAACGCAAGTTCAAGGAGGCAAAGGGATCAGGCCTTTCAGCATTAATAAGATGCAGCGTGACCGTATATATCAAAGAATACTGAGGTTATTAAACTATCAGAAATGGGACGAAAGTCTGCACTTTGCGCCGCTGTACGAACATCTTGTTATGGTCGGCAAAGCTTGGCTTGAGCCTCGTTATCTATTCGATGCAGCCGCTGAATATCTAGCAACGCATAGAATTGCCATCCCTAAATATACTGTCTTACAAAAGCTTATCAGTCGTGTTATCCAACAGGTCAAGAAGGCGTTAAATAATAAGCTTCGTATTCATGTTTCATCTGAACTACACGGATTTCTAAATACTATTATCGATGACAAAGATGGGCTCTCCTTAAGCCAGCTTCGAGCCGGTGCAAAAAGCGTTATGGTGACAGAGCTAAAAAAAGAACTGACGGTGTATCATCAGTTACAGCCTTATACAAGACAGATTGATAATGCTGTTAAGGGCTTAGCCCTGAAGGATCCCCTCATAAATCAGCCATAGCATAGCCATATTTGAGCAACTGATTGGCGAATAATACCCAGGCCGCCAGCAATTCTTTCTCCGTGATTTGATAATCAGGCCGCCTGAGTACCTCCAATCCCAAGCGAATCGTTGAGAGTACCGTTCGATGCCCAATGGTATTGGCCTGAAAATGCTTATCCCAGCCCTGTTGCTGTGCGTGTAAACCAACTAGCCACAACAGGCATTGAACCATCAACGCTATCAGTAGGATGATGTCGAATCGCTCTGGACTGTTGGTACGACTTTGGCGTAAGCCAAAGCCGTATGCCGGGCTTTTGAGGTCACGAAAGGTTTCCTCTATTTGCATACGTTTGGCGTACAGGTTTACCAGCTGCTTTGGGCTCCGAGATTCTGGTGGTAAATTGCTGGCTAACACCCAAGGCTCTTTCGCCGATGTTGAGTACGTTTTTGCCGATGGATGGTGGCAATTAGTCCTCGTTGAACGCTGATTTGTACGCCCCTTAGGTTTGCTACGATAAAGCGTGAGATGGCAATTGATAGGGTTAGTTTTGGTCAAGGTCTTACAACCCAGGCTCTTCGCTTGACCGTTGGCCAAGTCATGTGTACTGCGAACTGCACGCCAATTTTCAGCGCCAATATCTGCAAATTGAACTGTACCGCGAATACGGCTTAGCCAAAACCAACCATGCGCCTCAACCTCTTTGTACCAAGGCACTTTGAACCCCGCGTCAGTCACGATGAGAGGGGTAACATGCAAAGGTAAAATCTTGGCTAAGTCCGCTAAAAAACCGTTGTGGGAGGCCTTAGAGCATTGTTCTGATAGGGGATAGGACTTCTCATACAGGGTAATAGAGCGGCCATTGAAGGCTATTGAGGCGCGCAGAGCCATGATGCGTTTATGCTCTCGGATGTCTGACCAATCGACGAGCACAATCGGCATAGGGTTACCAGAACAGATGAGGCGGGCATGCCATTGGTAGACAGCTAACCGTTCTTGATGCAGATGCGTGTTGCCGAGCAAACGATCAATGCGCTTGATGTTGTGCTTGGTTCGGGCCGTGGTTGGTAAATTTCGACCTAACTCAGTCAAGGTCAGTGTCTTACATTCAATCAGTGCCTTAGAGGCCAGCATCAAGCTGTTTAATCGTTTTAGGTGAAGTTCTGGGCAGTATTGGTGTAAAGAATGTTGTAGGATATTGGCTTCGCGCATCTTGTTGTCCAAGTGTAGTTTTTAGCGAAACCATTTGATCATGCAACAAGATGCGCTTCCACTCTAATTTGATGATTTATTTGTAAATCATCAGGGGATTCTTCAGGGCTTAGCCTTATCGTCTAAAAACCAACAACACTTCGGTGAAATGGTGGATTATTATGGCAGTAAACTAAAACGCTTTAAGCGTCCACAGCAACACCTATGGTTGCTGTGTTTTCTGACTCAACGCATACGGCAAAGCCTAGAGCGATTGGCTGATGGGTTTATTCATCATATCCGTAAACAACAAGAAGCTGCGCATGCGTTTGCCCAACAGGCAGTGTTTGACTCATGGAGGTCAGCTGCAGACAATGTCACCAAAGCCGCAGAATTACTGCATCTGTTTGTTGATGACAGTATCGACGATAATCAACCATTTGCAACGGTTAGGCAACAAGCATTAAGTGTAATGAATAACCAAGATATAGAAACGCTATGCCTGTACTTAAAAAAGCAAAAACGCACGGTAGAAGAATATCAATGGCAATATTATGATGATCAAAACGGGTTAATTGAGCAGTTATTAAGGCCCGTGTTTCTATGTCTTGAATGCCAAGCAGGTAAAGGCTCAGAAGCATTAGTGACCCAGCTCAAAACCACAAAAACAGAACTATTAGCAGGTAATACATTGCAAACAATGGATAGTACACTTATCCAACAAAAACATCGTCCATGGTTAATTAACAAGGATGTTGTTCATCCACAGCGATACGAATGGTTGCTTTACCGTCAACTGGCTTCTCGGCTTAATGGTCGAATTTACTTATCAAACGTCACTAAATATCGTGCGCTAGAAGACGACTTAATTGCATCGTCAATACAGCCTGATCTATTGGCATCATCAACATTGGAAAAGCTAAAGCAGCCGATTCAGAAGCTACTGCAAGTAAAACAAATACGCTTAACAACATCCCTAGAAGATGTTGCTCGTCACATTGATAATGGTGATAACCGCAATGTGATCATGAAGAGCCGAAGTGGCACACGATGGCGACTGCCAGTTAAAGGCTCCCAATCACTTGTCAACAACCCTTTCTTTAAACAAATGATCCCCGTCAGTATTGCTGATGTGTTGCGTTATGTTGAACAAGAAACCAACTTTATGCAATGCTTCGCACACGTGCTGCCAATACAAAAACAAGTAGGCGCCAATCAGGATGATTTATTGGCTATTCTAATTGCGAATGCGACACATCGCGGCGTATATGGGATGGCACAAATATCTGATCGCAGTTATGAGCATCTAAGCACTATACAAGCTAATTATATTAGGCCTGAAACCTTGCAAGAGGCTAGTGATATCATCAATAACGCAGTAGCGGCACTCCCTATTTTCCGCCACTATCACATCCAAGAAGACGTCCTGCACGCCAGTACCGATGGGCAAAAATTTGAAACTCACCTTGAGACTTTTAAAACTCGCTACTCCTCGAAATACTTCGGCACCAACAAAGGTATTACGGCCATGACGTTAGTTGCCAATCATAGTGCGTTAAATGCCCGTATCATAGGATCTAATGAGCATGAGTCCCATTATATTTACGACTTACTACAATCTAATACTAGTGATCTTAAGCCAGATGTCCTCTCAACCGACACCCATGGTGTTAATCATGTTAATTATGCCTTATTGGATTTATGCGGTTATAGTTTTGCGCCTAGGTATGCTCAGTTCACCAGTGTGATCAATGACCTATTTAACGTAACTGAAAGCGACGACGGAAACACGCATCTGGCGCTGAAAAAGCCGATAAAAATGAATGTGATTGAAGAAGGCTGGCAGGATATTCAGCGTATTGTGTTATCCCTTCAAGAAAAACGCACAACACAGGCATTGCTAGTACGCAAATTATCTGGTTATCCATCTAGACACCCTATATTACAAGCATTAACGGAATATAATAGGCTCATCAAAGCCCAATATTTACTTGATTATATTGATGATGCAAGTCTGCGCCAATATGTTCAACGAGCACTGAACCGAGGCGAAGCCTGGCATTTCCTCAGGCGAGCTATTGCATCGGTCAATCGTGACCAGTTCCGTGGAAAAAACGAATCAGAAATAGTCGTCTGGAACGAGTGTGCCCGTTTGACGGCAAATGCTATTATCTACTTTAACTCGATGATCCTAAGTCATCTATTACTGCACTTTGAAGAAGTTGGTGACGAGGAAAAAGCAGCAATAACTCGACAAGTATCACCCGTTGCATGGCAGAACATTAATCTGAGCGGCACTTATCAGTTCGCTAGTAACCGCAAACTACCTGATTTACAGGAAATAACTAGGCCTATTGTTGAAAATGAAGTCTAAAATGAAAGGTAACCCAGCTCCACAAGCCATTAACTGCGAGGGTTGTGGCGATTTATGTTACTTTAGAGGGGAAAATCCCTAGAACCCCTAGATCATTTAGAAGATGGCCAGGTGCTGACTGTTGCTATGGTTGCTTATCTTTACTTTCACCCGGAGCCGTTATCGCTTATTTCTTGTGAGCGGCCGAAGGATGGAGTAGTAGAAATTCCTCTATGGTTAAATCTTGATAATGGCTCAATTGCGTGTCGGCAACGTAAGAGCCCAATGTTACGAAATAGAAAGGGTATGCTGCGTTTGCCAGATACTATAGTGCCGGTCGAACGTCTTGCATCTCAACACGACTTGACGATGCCTAATGGAAGGACTGAATTTGTCCTGTCAGTGCTTAAACACTTAATAACCAATTGGTGGTCTTCTGATATCGATCACGAAGAATTTGGTATCGACCAGGAAGCTTTTTCTGTAATACGTTCCAATTTATTGCAACCAGTATTCACTAAATATGGCGCACAAGCCCCTTCTCAAATACTAGAAAATGTAATTATGCCAGTTCTTTACGATGGGCATGAAAGCATGGCAACTGTTCACTAAAGGAGATAGCAGGAATATGCTTGTTCTTCCATTCAAAAAAATCGACAAGGAACGTGGGGCGCCGGCATTTGGGTTTAGCTTGTGTGGCTTCCCTAAACCTGTGCTGTGGCTGTCTGGCTTTTTGGGCATAATAGCCCTGAGCAGTACTTATCACTCGCTTCTTTATGGGTACACAATGCCTTCCTGGTCAATCCCTTTAGCTATTTTGTCAGTATTTCCATTTGGCTATCGTATAAAGGTTGCCCTAAGTAACGATAAGACCATTCTATATCGCCAAAGCTCATTATTTGGCATGAAGGTCGTTGAAAATGTGTGGCAGTCAAGCTGCTTCGATAAACTGGTTATTAAGGCCACAGAGGCAGTGGAACATCAGTTCTACATTATCGTGACCGGGATGGAATCAGATGTTTCAGTGCACTTTTGCAAAATGAAGCGTAAAAATTTATTAGCTACCCAGCATAAGTTGATGTGCATGCTAGGTCTACAAATACATCTTGATAGGCAGGATGGGGAGGCAAATTGTTAGTATGAAGTACCATGGGTTTGTTCAAATGTTAGTTCTACAATATCTGCCTTATTGTATGATTCAGAGCCAATTTTAAAGCGCCTTTACTAGTACACAAAGCTGTTGGCCTACAAGCTGCTCTTCAACAACCTGAACAGTTGGTGCATCCCCCATTGTAATGACTTGAATGGTTTGTTCATATTTTGATGAAGAAACACCGTCATGATCCGAGGCTAAAGAGCGTTCGAAGCCTCCCACTTCTTGTCGTTCTACGCCATTGCCGAGTGTTATGCCAGCGTACAAAACGGCAGCTTTTCTGGCAGACGCATGCTCTGAGGTAATGGGGATGCAGTAAGAGCTATGACCATTTGGGGTGTTTAGTACCCATTCTGGAAAGTTATTCACTTCTTCAGCTGCTTCTGCTCCTGCTGTAAGTAGTAAGGTCGATAGAATTAGGGGGTGCATAGAAATTCACCATCATTTAGTCGATTATCTTTAACGAATTACCTTTGTTTAGTACCAATTTACACAAATTAAAACTATCTGCAATTGAAAATAAAGAGGATTTGTAGCTGGTTATAAATTACTGATCTTACGCTTTCTATTTAAGGCGTATATAATGATTTTTTTTCTTCGGCCACATAAATTAAAGGCTAAATCTCTATGTGTAATGGTATTACATCAAGCATTGAATCCGCAGGTGAATGTGGCTATGGACAACTGCTTTCATACGGTAAAGATGGTGTTATTACACGACTCGAGATGTTTGCAGAGATAGAGCGGCAAATTAAGGCAATGCAGCCGTTTCGACTTGTTATTGCAAAGATGCTAAACCAACAGACATTAAGCTCTCAATTGGGCTATATGAAAACCGAACAGGTCATCGAAGAGTCCCTTTTATGGCTTAGTAAGCAGGTAGTTCAGGTGTCGAAACGAGAATGCTTCAATATTTCTCAGTTTGAGTCAGGTACGTTTGCGATTTTAATTAGTGGTCGGTCGCCTCACGGAGAAATTGGGATTTTTCGAAGAGCTTTGTGTCAGGGGTTTGTCAGTCAAGATTGTTTGCCTGGCTGCAACCCAATTACTGTAAGCTTTCTTGTGGGCATTTCTAGATTCACGGAAGAAAATTGTTGTGTAAACAGGATTGTTAAGAAGGCTGAAAAAGATATTAAGTGCCATGAAGAGGCAATTTGGAACGGTGGCCGTGAAAGGAATGTAGATGCGCTTTCGTTCTCCCCGTCAGACCTAACAAAAGCCATTGATGAGGACCAGCTTGAGCTTTGGTATCAACCTAAAGTGGACATGGGCACCAAGGATATCATTGGCGTAGAGGCGTTAATTAGGTGGCAGCATCCAGAGCATGGCTTGTTGTTGCCAGCCAGCTTCTTGGGATGGTTTAATGCGTTCGGCTTATCCGGAAAGCTAAACCATTGGATCATATTTGAGGGGTTCCGAAAATGTCGTGAGCTTATCGATGATGGAAAATCCATGACAGTAGCCCTAAATATTGAAGCCAGTTCGTTTACTGACGGTGTAACAATGAAAGCGATCGAATTGGCTCAAGAGCGTTTCAATGTTCCTCCAGGGCTAATTGAGTTCGAGATCGTTGAAACAGTGGTCATCTATAAGGGTGATAAGAGATTTGATGCAATAACCACCCTAAAGCAAAATGGGTATAAAATCGCGATTGATGACTTTGGCACGGGCGCAAATAACATTGCTTATCTGATGTATATTCCAGCCGATACAATAAAGCTTGACCGTATGTTCTGCAGCACGATTGATGATGAGCGCACTCTAGCACTAACAAGAGCTGCCATTGATATGGCCAAAGCATCTAACCTGACCATTGTTGCTGAAGGAATAGAAACAGAAATGCAGGGGAATATAATGGCAAGTTTAGGTTGTGACATGGCGCAGGGATATTTTTATGGCAAACCGAGTCCAGTAATCTGTATTTAATAAATTTGAACAAATGGCACCAATCACGTTATCTTATGCACTGATATCTATTAGAAGCTCTATATGCCACAGATGAGTTTGTTAGTTGAATATAATTAAAATAAATAATTAGTTTCGAGGTCTAAATGAAAAGCGAAAATAAAAGTAATAATGGAAACGAAGCATATAGGAGAGCAATTCTAATTATTTCCTTGGTGATATTTTTCGCTTCAGCGATTGCTTTTATTTATTTATTCGTCAGTGATTATAATTTTAATTGGGCGATGGTCATGTTGTCGGGGGTGTGTTTTAGTGGCCATGTTGTGTACTTAATCCTAAAGCAAAATGAATTAGATAAAGCGCAATTGTAAAGGTATCATACGAAATGAAATCGCCGAACCCGCGAATCTTCATAGGGACTCAACGTATGTGGTATAAGATAATTTTAGTAACTAATAATCATGAGTATGATTCGGGGGCAATATAATGATATGCAATACAGTAAGAAATGAACTGGGTGAATCACAATTTACTGTGTTTTCTTTTCAACTTATTGAGCTTGTTGAGAGGAATCTAGGCTCTTCAGCATCTGCTAAAAATATCACCAATGTGATCAAATCACAGAAATTGTTAAGGGACTTTCAAGCTACGACTGCCGAAGAGGTTAGGGCCGAGTTCGCTCCATTTTTAAGATTGGATACAGTGTATTATGAGCAGAGTATCGCCGAAACTATAACGGTATTGTATAAACTTATGGCTAGCTCTGAAACTCGTTTTGATGTTTAATCAAAGGTAGGGCTTAAACCCATAGATTAGAACACTATAGATTCTACAGTATTACAGAGGATATTTATGTTTAGTTTAGAACCAAGCCTTTTGTTAATTGTATTGGCAATTGTTATATCAATTTACTTACTATTTTATACAATAAAAAAAATAAATACTGGGAAATTGGAGCAAAGTATTTCATATTTGCTTGAGAATAAAAATAAGCCTGTTGATGAGGCAGAGGTCGAAGTTTTCATAAAATTTTGCAATTTAAATCAACAAGGCAAAGCTGGATATGAGGCTATCGATTTAATTAAAAGCAAGTATGGAGATAACGGTTTGTTATTCGGTCATTTAGCATTATTGATTGCGTTATTACGCGAGGACAAATTAAAAAGTATCAATATTAAGGATTTTCCTTCCTCATTCTAAATTTTTGTTGCACAGTATTAATTGGTGATAAAGTTATATTTGGGAATGGCCGCAAATTCAATATCAGCAGCCAACCCTTTTTATTTTTTGATTGATTCAGGTAATGCAGTAATTACCTCTTGGGTATTTGGGAATGTGCCGCAAAGCATATGCAGCTTATCACCGACAACTTTATATGGAACAAGCCAGCCCGCAGATTCGAAGTTGTGCTGACAACAGGCTACGCCTGAAAGGGATTCGTCATGGTTAGAATATGTGCTCATTGCTATAGGCCCTCCATCCGCACGTTGAACATGGTTGCAAGAGTTACCGCCATTTTCGCCCAACTTTGAATCAAGATATATTGCAACAGATGCCAAGTCGCCTGTTGGCGCATAGGGCATCGCTAGATAGGAAATAGAATCAGCTATTTCTCCTGGCCCATAAAATTGCTTTTTCTCATAATTGGTTGCTATCAAAGTACCAAATGAGATTAATAACCAAGCGGTATATACCGTCATTAATGCAGTGATAAATTTCATACGGAAAACAGCCCATAATATGACGGTGGCAATTATGTATAGCGCGAAAGGTTCGAATTCCATTATAAATCCCTTGTTAGTCTACAAAGTGACAAATTGTCAGCTCCCAGCTCTCATACAAGCCGGTGGACATTAAACTTTGCAGCGCAGAGTCCGACTTAAGAAAACGAGCGCTGGGGTTATCGTTGAGGCCGCATTTGTTAATTAAACGGTCAATTCCATGGTCTTTGAATTTTTGATTGTACCCTAACAGGCCCGTTAAGCGATTGAGTCCTGTTTCACCGAAGTCTGGTAGCGTTCTGATTAGAGGGCGGATATGTGAAGCTTCTTTTGGGTTGAACAAAGAAGATAATCTTCGAATATCATCTATTGATTCATCCGTAAAAAGTTTGACCAAATTTGAGAAATAGGATTGTTCCGAGCCATTTAATTCAAAGCCGTTCAGTTTGAAAATTTCATTAATATCATTGGTGTTTAACCAGCTATTTAAATGACCAATTGTGGCAATCTCAGGATTGAGTTTAGTGAAGGTGGAAACTGAATCTCGAACAGTTTTTTGGCTGTCAGAAGCTAGATAAGAGATCACATCAACGACAATTTCCACGACAGACTTATATGTCGTATGCGGAAGCAATTTGAAGCCATCTATCTCAAGGAGATACTTGTAAGCTGTAATCGCGCAAGGTTGTTTTTCATCCATTTCTCGAATGTAGTTGTATACCGAACCCCTTGAAATTGATAGAAGTTCACTGATTTGAGTTGGGTTGTGGCCACGCATCTGCAACCCTTTTGCTTTGAGTTTTACGTCTTCACTGTTACCCACTTTGCCGCGGTATTTCTTCTTTTCAGCCTCCCATGGATAGAGTTTTGAATCTGCTTCCATTGCTTTCCTGATGCCCTCATGTCTTCTCGCCCTTACTACACGTTGTTGCAGAGAAAAGACACTCTTAATTATAGATGGAGCAAGGTTTAATCCTCCAATGCTATCAATAAATTTCGAATCTTCATTGTCATGTATGTGCAGTGATATGCCGATTAATGAAAATGATTCCAGAGATAAAATCACATCATTCATTGTCGAACCAATATGCTCAAGTGATTCAATTGAAAGTTTATCACCGCTAGACATTGACTGCGCAAGCAATTCTAATTTTGGTCTAGATTCATCATCGCTCAGTTCCTCGATGAAGATGTTTTGTTCAGGTGTGCCAGCAAGAAAAGCCTTTTTGAACTCTTCAAATTTGCTCTGGTCATTTCCAAAAAAGTACGCATAACAATCCATGCAACCACCTTTGCAAGTGTCAAAAAACGTCTAACCCTTATTATACATGTATAGGCGGAAATCAAAACCCACATTTCGGCATTATTGGAAACTGGATTTTACTTTGGCTGCTATAGAAATTGGCCGTATTTTGAACGTGTTCAATTAGGCACTGAACCATATTGAACAGTTTGTACTTCAGTTTCTGGGCTGCTATATAGAGGCATGTGAAAATCGGCACTCACAAAAATCAATGATTCATTCAAGATTGAGGGCGATGCCGGATGGTTCTACCGCCCTCAGCGCCGGGCTGCTCTTCATTAAAATAGGTTGCGATAATTGTCATTAACGTAAGTAAATGATGTTTCATTCAATTTGGATTTTTTATGTTATTGATATTATTGTAATTGTTGTTTTGGTTTTCAGTAGCATTGACTGTCAGGTCAATTAGTGAGCTTTGGAGGTATTTCAACTTAATCACTAGTTGATATGATCTCTGAGTATTGAAATGTAGGTTGTACAATGACATGTCGATTATGAATTTAGGGACATTTTTTCTCATACACGACAGGAGGGTAAAAGGGCAAACTCTTAGCCCTGTGCCAATCGACCTGTTTAATTTCGAAGTCATAATACGACAGTGCTTAGATACAAGCCATGTGTGTTTATGATTCATTCTTATACTGAACCCTAAAAAATAGGATTTAAAATCATGAGGTTATATCGATATTAAAGAGCGAACTCTATCATTCTTAACTGAGATTTTGGAGTTTGAATTTAGCTATAAAGTTCAACTCTATATAAGAGGAAAAATTGAAGTTGACCCTGATCGTTTCGAATCGGAACAATCGATAAATGGTGGCACTGTAAGGGGGACGGGGGTCATTGCTTCCATGGCCAACATCGAGAGTTGGTCTGAACGAAATGAAACTTTAATTATTGGTGATCTACTTGTTGACCCTGTTAAATCATCTGAAGCAGTGTCTTTCTTCCCTTTAGACTCGGTTTCGATAGTGTATATATATTCCTTACTTGAAGCTTACGGCAATGATATTGTGGAGCACCTAGGGAGCAACCCTTCAAAAAATCGATTTAAAGCGTGGCATAGTGGGGTACACGCTGATGCTGATCTTGATGACCCAGCAAAAGTTCAGTCAATGAAAAAATCATTTTGTCACTCTTTCGGTTTTAAGACGGAATCAGTTACTGACACATTTATAGAAGCTCTAGTTCGTCTAAAATTAGAAAGAAATAAAATTGTGCATCAGCTTGAGCACTCTCTTAATTTTTCTGTATGTTTTCAGCATGTTGTGTTTATAGCGTGCTGTATATATTTTCTAGCCGCTAACGACCATGGTGAACTCAAACTTTTCCCTTGGACAGACTTTGAAGGAAAATTCGAGTAAACCAATACAATTGGAACATGAGAATTTCTCAACGCATAGCCTAATTTTCTATGCGTTGTGTTCAGAGTTAAATATAGTGTGGGAGCTTCGGGATAGAGTTGGCGACACCAAACCTGGGCATTACTCCAAAGGAATCAAGCCTTAGGGTATCGTGGGCTAACTCCTTACACTTTTATATGCCCCACTTTCGACAGTACTCATTTAACCGTTTATACCTAGCGTCTTGCGCAATCAAAGGGTCTGCTTGAACGATATCATTCAGGCATTGACGTAACCTCCTTACCGGCCATTGTTGGTCAGGTATCACAGCACTTAATAGAAGCAAAGAGTCCCCTGGAAATTGATTGCACAAACCAGATTCTGCAAGTAAGTGAAGAACATGGTGCGGGTGTTCAATGGGTTTTAACCAGTCATATACTACTGCAAGGGCCGCAGGAAATTTCCGTCTGGCTGCAATAACCAACTTGGCAAGAGACTCCGCTACCCGAGTTGTTGCCTTATCCCGCGTCTTTGGCCAGATATTTTGCCAGAATGGTAGAACACGGTTGCTCCAATAGTCCTCACGTTGATTGGCAGCACCTTCAAGTGCCTGTGAAAGTGCTTGAGCGCACTCCTCGAGGCCATCGTTTGGAAGAGTGCCAATAGCCATTTGAAACTCATCATTGGTGAACCCGTCTGGAGAGCTCAACGCCACATAGGTCAGGAATGCTGAATATTGGTGGCGAAGGTTCCCAAGACACTTGTAGTGAATTGCGCATTTCAAAAACTCGGCTTTCAATGAAAACAACAATGGTTGGTACACGCGCGGTGACCATAGGAATCCCTCCCAGAGCGCCTTAGCTTCATCTCTATTATTCCAACTAAAAAAGGGCAAAAGATATTGTTCTGTCCATGGTCGGTCGACTCGGTAAAATGCAATTATCCGTGATCCCAGCAGTACCCTACCATGACGGAAATGGACCTTTTGTATGTCACACAGAGATGTGAAAATTGTCTTTAACTCGATTGGAAGCAGTTCGTTGTCATTTGGGTTCTTCTTGAACCATAGATTGATTAGGGCTTGAGTAACATGTCCAATTGGATGGTTTATTGCAAAACTGACAGGGTCATAAGTATCGTCATCGAGTAGGGTGTTTGAACCAGAGAAAGCTTCCTGAGGCAGAGAAAGTACACGACAGCACATCTCAACCAGAATATTATCATTGTAGTTGATTGATTTAGAAACCGCTTCCATCCACCATGTAGCTCCGTTAGCAATTTCTTGTAGTACAGAATTAGGCATTTTCAGAACTAGTGGTGCAGCGTATCTCCAGGACCGCAATACTGAACCATCATCGGACCAAGCTTGCAAAGCTTCACTCCAACGATCAGCTGGCCATTCATCTTCCAATGCAAGATCACGTAAAGCGAGTAGAGCGTGGAAAAAGCGTGTGCTGCAAACATCTCGCCACGTATCTTCGTCGAGTTCTTGCTTATTGGGTGTCTCATTTCTGAGCCATGTTACTAAATCATTTCGTTTGCGCGGAGCAATGTTCACTTTGCGACTGTCCTCGTAATCGGGGTCGCCAGTTCCACTCATCCAGCGTGGGAATTCATCACTTTCATTAGTGGCTAATTCCCATTTCGGGTATAAAAGTGAAATTTCCTTAAAGCGAGTTAAAGCATCTACCCCAAGAGTGAGGCCTGAAGCGTTCAGCTTGGCTAAATGTAGCCAGACGGCGTGTGCCATCAAGTCTTGCAATCGGTCCTGATCCAGATCATCACGATACATACCGCGTGGGGGCCCGGCTAAGATGGTTGCTTCCAATCTTACTTGATCGGCCGCGGCCATATGCTGAGCCTGCAGCACTAGTAGTCTGTACACCTCCCTTCTCGTGCTAATTGACCAAAGCCATTGGGCGCCATCGGTCAACAACCAATCCACCCACTTATCAGGTGGAATGCATCCATCTAGACTAGCTGCAAACAATCCTAGACGTTTGAAGGTTGGATACGGCAACTCAAACCAGCTATGAGCAATTCGTGTTGCTTCTGCGCTATCGGTGTCACGAACCGCTAACCAAGCATTGCGCAGTAGCTCGATTAAGGTTACCCAGTTTTGAAAGCCTCGATTCTGCCAATGTGGGGTAATGGATGGAAGATCCCAGTAAGACCTGTCGCTGTTGTTAGCGTCAGCCCCGCCTAATTCACATAGCAAATCCAGTGCATCACGCACCAACTGTTGAAAATCCTGAAGCAGGAGTGGAATAGACGATTTCCAGCGTTCGTCGGCCCAGCCACATAAATCAAAATTTGCATGATCCGCTGCAAGGGTTAGCTTCCAGTCTACCAATTGATTGATCCGTACAGGTTCTTCATTGATGTTTGAGACTTCGCTAAGTCTAAGCGCCTTCTTCAAGACCACTTTTGGTGCAAGCAATTTCCGCAGCTCTAATCGCAGCGAAGTGGTTAACCCTTCCTGTTTTAGCCTGCTTTTCCAGCGAAATAGGTCAGGGTCATAAGTTGAGGATTTAACCTGACCAGTAAGCAACAGGCGCCACAATGTACGCATTGCGTGGCTTGGAATTGATTTAGGTGCGTGGAAGAGGATTTCTTCAAGAACTGCGGTTCCACCAGCATCCTCGAGAGAGGTAAACTTATCCAGCTCATCTTCGATCAGCAAGCGCCACCGGTTGTCGACATTTCCGCCACGATCTGCAATCCAGATTATTAATCTAGGATCATTCAGGTGACGCAGCAGCCATCGAGCCAAATGAAACATCACATCATCCCATGTGCTACTTGTTAGGCCGCTGGTGGCAAGCAACATCGGTGCTGCTCGGTCATAGGGGGCAGGGCGCCGTACTAGGCTAAAGTGCAGCTTCGAGTCAATTTCATCATGTGGTGGAACACCAAAGCGAATAAGGTCGGCGTGCTTATATTGCTCGAGCGCGAAGGCATCTAGAAGCCAGTCTAGTGAAGGGGTGGGATTGAATTCGGCGAAGCGTTTTGCCGGCAGGCCTGATTTATCAGAGAGAGCCCACAATAATCGACCCACAAAATCGTCCTGCTTTGTGCTGTCTTGTGGCATGGCAAGGGCATGCTTTATGACAATAGCTTCTTTACCCTGCACACCGTCACGGTATGTTTCTGCCCAAGCGTGCAAAGTCATGTGTAGCGCAGAATGGTCGCCGCTACCAGCAGGTACGGAGTAAAGAATAGGAGTTACACCCTTGGATTTCCATTCGTTAGTTTTGGTATCTTCTTGCCCTGGCACACAATCACCCAGCGCCCAAGCTTGCTGAGTGACTTCCCCAAGCATTCGGTCGGCCGCTAGCGCATCCATCATGTAACGGAGTACGGGATCATTTATGCTGTATCCTACGAAGCAGACCACGTAATTGCGAAACAGTTCACTTACAAAGCGTGCTGCCCAGCGTTCAGTGAGATAGGCCAGACCAAAGTCACCGCTTGTGACAACTAGACGATTCAGACTCGTGTCGTCAGTTTTTTTTGGTAGTAGCCCGTGCAAAAAAACCAGACCATTCCAACGGCTTTTTTTAGGGATGGGTAGCATCGGGGCTGCATACTCAATGAACGATTGTCCTATTTGTTTGGCAGCGGCGTGAAATATGCGATCAAAGTTTGTGGTTACCAGCCGCAAAGAGCCCTCTCTGCTACGTGCAAGATGCAACAGAGCCGCTTGAGACATAGTTGCCCCTTTCCTGCGGAGATTGGGCTTCAGAGCTTTGGCTAGTGCGCTGCGCACAGCAAGACGCTGACCGGGCAGACGACGCTCTAACAGGTCAAGTGTTGCATCAAACTGACCTCGATTGATTGCTTGTTGCTCGATGTCCTCAGGTTTCGTTCCGCTCAAGCGGAAAATTTGATCGACAAGTCCACTGAAACCTGGCAAACCTGCTGGGTAGGAAATTCCTGCTCCGCAGAAGAATACGACGCGGCCTTCCTCGTGCGCCTGCAAGAGTTCATCTGGAATATCAGGGCCGTTAGATATGAATTGCATTCCATTACTTCCTATACTTAGTTCTCTATGTACAATAACATTAACGAAAGAATGCAACCCGTGATCTAGATTCTTCCTGAATAACTATTGCCCTTCAAATCACCCGAAAATTGAACCATCGTTTTACTCACTTATGGTTAACTGCATTCAGGAAGGCCCTATCATTACACCGAAATATGTGATTTTGAAGGGCAACTTTGGAAGCCTAGCATTAACCTGCCGAGGTCTAGCTTGTTTCTGGCCTAAAGCCGAAATACCGCCATAACTGCATGGAAATGCAGATGGATAAGTATTAGCCCCGAGAATTTTCTAACATATCGAATCTTTATGCACCGTTTATTCAAGTTGATGAACGGTTTTGAATTAGAATCGCCGTTTATATCGTATTAACTTTGCACTTTAGTTGTGTCGCGAGGCCTCCCTTTAGGAAGGCCCACAAGGAAGGATGTTAATCGAGAGGGTTTAGTTTTTTTGTCCTAGCGCTTTCATGCCGCTCAGCTCTAGTAGTATGTAGGTATCGAGACGTCACTTCGATGCTTTCGTGGCCAGCATCTGCTTGTACGTGTGCTAACGGCCTTCCTTGGGCTATGTCGTGTGAAATCCCTGTGTGACGGATACTGTGTACAGTCAAGACTTTCACTTCGCAGGCATCTTCATTGAAGCCGTCTGCTTCGAGTCGCATAACCGCCTTTTCAATTACGTCTTGTACCAACTCTCGAATATGCCTGATTCCGAGGTTTGCATTTAAATCCCCAACGTTTCTTCCATGAGTTGCTGCTTTGTGTCGGACAAACAATGGAGCGTCTTCTCCTGGTGATGGAATATCTGAGAGTTTTCGAAATCTTCTATATCGGATCAATGCTTCTTTGAGTTCATCGGAAACCGAGACAGTCCTACGCTTACCGCCTTTAGATTTCGGAATGTAGAATCCGAGATTTCCAGTTTTTTTATCACGACGAAACTGGGACATTATTGGAGCGTAACCTGGTCGGGCGCCGATTTCAGAAATACGGCAGTAGGTGCCATACAGCAGTTTTATAAGGAACAATGTTCGCTCATGTGTGACAGGGTCTTCTTTTGCCATTTCCTCGACAGTTTCAATGACGTAGCTCCATTGCAGGTCTGAAAAGAATTTCAATTCATCATCATCTTCACCGGCTGCAGTAGCTTGGCTCTTGCTTTTGTATTTACCAAATTTAAGAACGATGGCTGCCGGGTTTGCATCACAATACTCTTCTGCATTCAAGTATTGGAAAAACATACTCAGGATACTAAGCTTGGTAGAAATTGCAGAGTCGGAAAGCTTGTACTTAACCTCTGAAATATCGAGGCCTGAACCCTTTGGCGCTCTCTTAGTGAAAGGGCGCCATTTGGCGTTTGGCACGCATTCTCCAATCCCCTTGTTGAATACGAACTGGGTAGCATTGTAGGAGCCCACCAGCTCTTGCGGTGGATTCTCACACCATTCAATGTATTGACGCATGTATGCTCGATTTACCATTGAGACAGACATTCCTTGAACCGACCAGCAGTAATGAAGAAATGCATTCAATTCAGCACGGTACGCTTTAAAGTTGTTGTAGTTATCTTTTTGTTCAATCAACCAATCAAGGGCAAGTTCATATAGCTCTCCCGCGTCTTCGACAATATTAACCGTTATAAATGCAATATGGTCATTGATGAATCTATTTGGCTCATTCAAATTTTCAGCAGAATCGAAGAGAGGCATTGCTGGAGGAAATGGAACGGATGTTGTCATCGTCAAAATCAGAGTCTCTTGCATACGGATACCCCACAAGCATAGAGACTTTAGTCCATACCCACAACGTTGACGGTTGGCTTATAGGGTTGTTTGGACCATAGATCTGGGCGTGGCTGAACAGAAATTCACGCTGTGAGCCTCACAAAGCCATGGTCAGACCAAGGCTTTTTCATTTAAAACTTGATCCCACATTTCCAACGCTCGATATTAATTGCGCAAGCAAATTGCTGTATCATTAAGAGCATAATGGTGTATCTCGTGGGAATAGGACGTTGCAAAGAGGGTATTACCAAAACAGATTAAAAATAAAAGGTTTGATATGAGCGGTATGACACACGTAGTTGCTAAAGGCATACAGCAGGTGGAAGGGGGGAGAGTAGAGCTTCTAACATTCAAGATGAATAGTGATCAAGTATTCGCAATCAACGTTTTCAAAATTCAGGAAATTATACGCATTCCTAATATCAGTAAAGTTCCGAACCAACATGAACATGTCGTTGGAGTGGCATTCTACCGAAATAAATCAATACCGATTATAAACTTAAGTCACGCTGTCGGTTTTGCTCCTCTAGAAATATCAGATAACAACGTAGTGATAGTCACGGAATGTAATATCTCCATTCTGGGCCTTGTTGTCCATAGTGTCGACCGGATTGTGAAAAAACCTATTTCTGAAGTGCGTAAACCGCCTAAAGGTGTGGCAGGAAGTCGGCTTGTAACGGCTGTTACAGACTTAAACGATAAGATGCTTGGGATCCTGGAAGTCGAAAACATACTTACCCAGGCATCTCTATCTAATCATAACAATGCTATTGAATTAGATAGTGATGCAATGGAAATGGCCAAAGGCATGGATGTACTAGTCATAGATGGTTCACTGGCTGATATAAACAAACGCTCAACACTTGAAGCACTAGGCTTAAATGTCATAGAGGCTAGGAATGGAGTCGAGGCATTACGGATCCTTCGGTCTGTACCTAAGTTGATGCAATCTTTGTTGATGGTTATCACGGATGATCAAATGCCTGATATGGATGGGTATCGATTTGTACGAGAAATCCGAGATGATGCAGATCTAAAGGGGCTTTATGTAATGCTCTGGCCATCGATAAGCTGTTTACCAAACGAAGACCAACTACAGAGAGTTGGCTTCGATTCTTACTTAACCAAGTTTGACGTTAACGCAGTAGCCTGTAAGGTCGAGGAAAGCACTCGTGCTTACTTTGGTCTACCTATGGGGGAATCTCAAGCAGCATAAAAATGTCAAGCTAATTGCTGCCATCGGGAGTATACCTCCCCCCTAAAAACCTCATTGTTGATGAAGGGATATCCTCCTTAAATTTCCATATGCAGCAATAAAACTAATTCTCTCGAAACTAGAAGTCGTGGTTTAACAGAACATGAATAGAGGACAATTGAAGTGAGCAAGAGATTTGGCCGATGGGTAGAGCCGAAGCAATATCTACCAGAAGTCGACGGCGACTACATGTGTTTGATCAAGAATGGAGAGATGGAGTTTGAAGACGTTCGTCGCCTGATCAATGGAGTTTGGTTTGGTGGATGTCGCCCTTTCACGGAACACGAGGTTGTAATGTTATGGTATGAGCATCCGGTACTGAATTTATTTCAGCAACAGCTACAAATTAATCGCTCTCATGCTGTCAATTATGATTTTGCATGTCGAATTACCATTGCAATTGAGCATCTTACCAATAGGCAAGCAGATATAAGAACAGTCCTCCGAGTAATGGAGAACCAATTGGAATTATATGAATTGGAAACAAAGGCCTTAAATATGGAAGCTTCTACTATAGTGGAGCATTGCAGGAGTGTTGATGGTGTTCTTTATCAACAAATGCTGGCTTATCCAATTGCAGCACTCAAGAAAGCTAGCCTTTCAAGTTAGAGGATGTAGGACATTGATGGGGTGAAATGCCACCCCTTGATTAGATCTGCCGTAAGGATGGAAACACCCTAAGTTGAAACCCCTGGCATAACTACAGCCAGAACCACATCATTGCCGGTGTCAAAAACCATGGACACAAAACCGCGTTCGAATCTGTTCGCGCACTCATGAGCATCAAACTGGCCAGAAAACATTAACGCATGTTTTGGTACCTCTGTTAGGCCCACACCGTCAGGTGAGATGAACATTCCGTTTCCATTACAAACTACAAATCCAAGGTGTTTAGTATGCGCCGGTAACCCGCCATTTAAAATGATGTCTAACGGTTCTACGAGTCCATCTTCGTACGCCTCTTGGGCGGTATCGAAGCTTTGGGGGCATTCAATAATTATGAAGCTTCCATCCTTACGCCTTTTTACACTTGAAAGAATTCCTTCTTGAGTCAGCTTTGCCATTTCTTCCTTTGTCCTATCTACATCATCATGATGTAGATAGGATAGGGGAACGTTAGATTGATGAACCAACACCCCCCATTCTATTGATGATATAGAACGGCCAAATTGGACACGGCCAATATTCGACTCGGTTATTGCGCGCTTACGAGAAGCCTCTTTTACTTTTTTCGCCTGTCGCTTCTGTCGTCTAGACGCCTGTACAGCCATAACAATAAATTCCTATATAATTAATCAACAAAATATATTGAATGCGTAAGACTATACAGGATTAAGATAGTAGCTCGATAGTGCACTTTGATTTGATGCGGGGTAAAACACTGTTTTGCTAGAAATGCTGGTGGCTATATATAACGCATAATTTGATAGTTTTGCATTGGTTAAGTGGAATGCCAATCACTAACAATAGATGTATGTTGTCATAATCTTACATTCTAAAATTAGTGTTGAACTTGTACGGTTTGGAAACCGTAACCGTCGAATTTTCCCCATACCAACTCAACCCCAGTCACGAGCTGCACCCAGTACGCTCAAATGAATACTACTCGAGCTCCAGGCAGGGGTGAGCTTAGGCTTGATGTAATGTGCAGAGAAATGGCAGCAGAACGCGGCTTCGAGGCCAAGTTTCAGCTGTATTTCAAAGCTGGACAGACAGGTAGGTAAATCATTAGAAAGGTGACAGATCGTTTCGGGCCTGGCTATAGTGCCGCGGCTTATGGCTTAACGCCCTCCTAACGCGAGCACCTCGTGGCGAGTCGAGCGCCCAACGTGCGCGTTTTTGATAGCGCTTGTTATGTGTAATATCAAAACGAAGCTTCCCGCAAAATACTTTTATGCAACCGACATCGCCTTCAAGCTCAAATCCATCGTTTAAAACTATGAAAGAATCTATGTTTCCATAATCAACTGAACCGCTAGCATTGTTAAATTGCATCTAAATTTGATCCAATTCAACCCGCATTTTGCATGTGTGACAGACCCACAAATCTCACCATCAATGACAAAATATCAGTTTGTTAAGGTATCCTAGGTAGGGTCACTTTTCGATGCAAAGGGTGGATCAGTTTTGAGTGCAAATTAACAGTTCAGGGCTCACAGTTTCCTCGGCGCATTTTAGCTTTCAACAAAGGACGAATTGTCGACCGGGCGTGGCTTTATACTGCTATCATCCGCGTTCAAACTTAAGTTCACATTGTCGGCTCTTCGGTGGACTATGGTTAAATAACCAAATTAATGAGGAAACGTGGTTTACTAAACAGCCACTTAAAAGAACTCTTGAGGTGCACTCTCACAAACTACTCACAAGGCTTCACGAGGCCAGATGAATTTGTCAGCATTAGTAATAACTAATTTGTATTTAGTGACTCACTCTCAATCGGACATCAGTGGAATTTGAAATAATGCAATCCTGACCGAGAGAGCGGCTCAAATGAGGGCTAATCAGGTTCCATACTTATCGGATATTTACAGTATTATGTTTTTAGATAAGAAACTGAATTTTAAAGATTAAACAGTCTTTCAAATTAATGTATGTGATATATTTATACTCAGAGTGTTTTTTAGAGAGCTAAGCTGCGGATGCGGTATGGGTTCTATCAGGGAGTTTCAAATGGCTTTTGACCAGTCCAACGCGTTCATTCAATTAGAAAAATTAATTAAAGAGCAAGATGAGGAAAACTTCTTCTTTGATTTCATGCTCGCATTCAACACACCTCGTGCAACCGTAACAAAGCTAAAAAAAAATATTGGTTCGGATGTTTCATCCACCGATGGTGAATACCGCCTTAAAAACAGAATCCACTTTAAGCAGGTACCTAGAAGCACTGATTTACATGCTGAATGCGATTTTTTAAAAAGCTTATCCAGCACCTCTAAAGAGAAATTACGCTTTATACTCGTTACGGACTTCCTAGATGTTGTTGCTTACGATACGAAAGCAAAAGCTTTACTAGATGTTGAATTCGTCGACCTGCACAAGAATTATGCTTTTTTCTTGCCTCTGGCTGGCATTGAAAAGTATGAATTGACGGATGAACATCCAGCGGACATCAAAGCAGCATACAAACTTGGACAACTATGTGATGTCATTCGGCGTCATAATGAAATTAACTCTCCAGACAGGGTTCATGCCTTTAACGTATTTCTTACCCGTTTACTCTTCTGCTTTTACGCTGAAGACACCGGTATTTTTTCCGACAATCAGCTTATCAAAGCGGTCCAAAATACAACCGAAAAAAACGGAAGTGATTTAGATAGCTTCTTTGAAATGTTGTTTCACGTCTTAAATCTTCCGAATGATTCTGAAGAGCGACGTGTTCTACCTTCGCATTTTGCCTCTTTCCCATATGTTAATGGTGGCTTATTCGCGAGTGATGAGTGGGTACCCAAATTCACTGGCAAAGCCAGGCGCATGATCATTGAGGCCGGCTCTCTCGAATGGGACCAAATTAACCCTGATATTTTTGGGAGCATGTTTCAGTCCGTAATCGAGCCTGAGCAAAGGGGCAAGTTAGGACAGCATTACACTAGCGTCCCAAATATCATGAAGGTTATCCAGCCTTTATTTCTCGATGGGCTAGAAGAAGCGTTGGATAAAGCAAAGACTAGCTCCAGGAAACTCCAAGCACTGCTCATGCGAATTCAGCGCATACGGATTTTTGATAGTGCTTGTGGCTCTGGAAACTTTCTGATCATTGCCTACAAGGAATTGCGAAAGTTTGAAATGAAGGTAATTAAGGCTTTGGATGACCTAGGTGAACAATCAGTTATATTCATGAGTGGCATAAGACTAACTCAGTTTTATGGCATAGAGATTGATGATTTTGCTCATGAGATAGCGTTGCTTTCCCTATGGCTTGCTGAAAATCAGATGAACAAGATGTTTGAAGCAGAGTTTGGCTATTCAGAGCCAATGTTGCCGTTAAAAGATTCAGGCCATGTCATTCATGGGAATGCGCTATGGCTCGACTGGGATAAGGAGTGCCCAAAACAAGATGAACAAGGTGATTTGGAAGTATATGTTTGTGGCAACCCTCCTTTCCTTGGCGCTAGAGTTCAAACACCAAATCAGAAAGAAGATCTCGCTTTAGTTTTTGAAAATCATAAGGACTATAAGGATTGTGACTATGTATCTGGTTGGTTTATCAAAGGGGCTCAGTATATCGGCAATAGTGGCAATGTGACTTGCAGCTTTGTCGCTACAAATTCAGTTTGTCAGGGCGAGCAAGTTGGTTATATATGGTCTCGTATCTTGAAAAATAATGAAATTTTATTTGCTCATCAGTCCTTTAAATGGAGTAATAGCGCCCATGACAAGGCAGCCGTGATATGTGTCATTGTCGGTTTTGGTAACTCAAAAGAAAGAAAGAAGATTTTTACAGATGAGAAAATCACATACGCTCAGCACATATCTCCATATCTGATTGAGAGCAAGTCAACTTTTGTGTCACCTCGCAACGTACCATTTTTTGGCACAAAAATGGTAATGGGAAGTATGCCAAGGGACGGCGGGAACTTGATTCTTTCCCCTTCAGAAAGACAGAAAATGATAGATGCAGATCATAGAGCAGAAAAATTTATCCGTCCGCTTTACGGAGCCCAAGAATTACTGTCATCAAGTCCTCGCTTTGCTATTTGGATTGAAGATAAGGAAGTCGAAGCGGCTTTAGAAATCGAAGATATTGCAGCCAGAATTCAGAGAGTAAAAAGTTTTAGGCTGGCATCCAAAGCCAAAACAACAAATCAATATGCTACCGTACCTCATAGGTTTGCTCAGAAAACACCACTTGCAAGCAACACTATAATTATACCGAGCGTCTCATCTGAACGTCGCAGTTACATTCCAATGGCATATTTTTCTGAAGAGACCGTTTCAACAAACGCAAACTTCGTCATCAACAGAGCAACACTCTATGAATTTTCAATTCTGACCAGCGAGATGCATAACGATTGGATGCGAACGGTTGCGGGTCGACTTGAGAGTCGTTACCGATATTCAGCCACATTGGTTTATAACACTTTCCCATGGCCTGAGGTATCAGAGGTGCAAAAAGCAAAAATCAGCGCTATTGGTGAAGAAATTCTGCTTACTCGAGCAGATTACCCTGATAAGACATTGGCCCAATTATATGACCCGAACAAGATGCCAGAATCATTGCTTCAGGCACACAGAAAGCTAGACCTTGCTGTGGAGCAACTATATCGCGCCAAGCCATTTGAGGACGCCGCAGAGCGTGTTGCGTTCTTATTCAAACGTTATGAGCAACTCATAAATACCAAGGAGGGTAATGATGCCTAATTTAGTAAATGTCCAATTCGACACGACATCAACAAATAAGAGTAATGAATTAGGTATGCGGCCCATGCAGGCGCGAGTTTTCGAGCAAAGAAATGAACCATACATACTCGTTAAGGCTCCCCCAGCTTCTGGGAAGTCACGTGCGCTGATGTTCGTTGCATTGGATAAACTCATTAATCAAGGAATAAAGAAAGCAATTGTCGCAGTGCCAGAGATGTCAATTGGCAGTTCATTTAAGTCAACTGACCTTACATCCCATGGTTTTTTTGCCGATTGGCACATGCCTGATAAATACAATCTTTGTAATGACGGCAATATTAGTAAGGCTAATGTCTTCCGTGAGTTTCTGTCATCACCGAATGAAAAGGTTTTACTGTGCACTCACGCCACGTTCAGGCTTACGCTCAAGGATATCGACGTATCTTTACTGAATGATACTGTTATTGCAATTGACGAGTTTCATCACGTGAGTGAATCCACTGACAATGAACTAGGGAATGTACTCAGTGAAATAATGGCAAACAGTAATGCCCATGTCATCGCTATGACTGGGTCTTATTTCAGGGGGGACCAGTTAAATATACTGAATTCTTCAGATGAAGCGAGGTTTAAACACGTTACCTACTCATATTATGAGCAGATCCAAAGCTATCAATACCTGAAATCACTTTGTATCGGATATCACTTTTATCGCGATGGGTATTTGAGCGGTCTAGGTGAGGTACTTGATGTCACTAAGAAGACAATTATTCATATCCCCAATGTCAATTCACGAGAAAGTACCGGCGACAAATACAACGAACGATCCGCTATTCTCGACATTATAGGTGGGGGCCATCTGGAAGAAATCTCCACCGATGAGAACGGCATTTATCTTGTCCCTGCCAAATTACCTGATGGCAGTGAGCGTGTTTTAAAAGTTGCTGACCTAGTTGACGACGGACCCAATCGAGTTCAGGTACAAACCTATCTGAAAAATATAACGAGTGCGGATGACTTAGACATTATTATCGCTCTTGGCATGGCGAAAGAGGGCTTTGACTGGGAATATTGTGAACATGCACTGACCATTGGCTTTCGCAGTAGTTTAACTGAAGTTATTCAGATAATTGGACGTGCAACACGTGACTGCAAAGGGAAAACACATGCGCAATTTACCAATCTAATTGCTGAGCCTGACGCGACATCAGAAGAAGCTGCGTATGCGGTTAACAATATGCTTAAAGCAATCACTGTATCCCTTTTAATGGAGCAAGTATTAGCCCCTAAAGTCAACTTTAAAATACGGGGAGAAGTCATTGGTGATGAGGATGGAGATTACGAGATCAGTATAGACGATTGGCCTAACCCACCCAGTGAGTCGGCGAAAAAAGCAATTGAAAACAGTGATACGATTATCGCCAAGTTAACAAATGATAGTAAGAAGTTGCATTCGGTACTCACAGGCGAATATGAGCCAGAAGTCTGGCGTGATTACCATATCCCCAAACTCCTGAGAGAGTCATATCCGGACCTTGAAGAAGAGGAAATAGAGAGACTATCGGAAGTATTTTTAACCGCAATGACCGTTTCTGCCGGCGGCGCAAAAGTAGTCAATGGCGATAAAATACCTGAAGACGCAAAACCTCATATTGAAGATCCGACTGAACCGTATAACGGCCCATCAAGCGGTGCGGAGGCAGATCCTAACAAAAAGTTCTTACTGATGGGGGACAAGTTTATCGCTGTAGACGATTTGAACATAAATCTAATTCATAGCATAAACCCTTTCCAGCAGGCCTATGAAGTCATTTCTCGCGGAATAAATGCTCAGTTACTTAGTGTAATTCAAGCCCAAGTGCGGGCAATGCAATCAGACATGAGCATTGAAGAGGCAAAAGCACTTGCCCCACGGATTAAGGAATTTCAGGCTGAGCATGGCAAAAATCCCGAAGTTGGTAGTGCAGATGATATAGAGCACAGGCTAGCCATTGCTTTACAAAAGCTATTTCAGTGGGCACAAGCGAAGAGAAATCAGGAAGTATCTCAAACCGAGATATAAGAAAGGGATATTTTTATGTCAAAACGAGTTGGTCGTCATTTAACGAGACGCTCATTAAGCCTTGATGAGTTTTGGGAACAAGAAAAAGATGATCTGTTTAAAGATGTCGTTGCAAAAACACCAAAATCAAATGGAAGCTCAGATCCAGCAGTCCAAACACTAAATGATGTAAATGTTTTTTTCTCTAAACACAATAGAGAGCCCAAACTAGATGGACCTCTCGAAGAAAAGGTACTTGCCAGAAAATTGAACGGTATTAGGAAGCTCTCTGGCCGGAATGACCTAAGGGAGGCAGATATACACGGGCTGTTATTTCTAAAGATAAGTGATCATAAAGCAGAAGAATTAAATGGGCCGATAACACCACTCATCGATATATCAAACGACGATGCTCTCGCTGATAGTCTTCTAGGTATGCTAGGAGGTGACAATCTCAAAGGTCTCTTTGACACAGAGGTCTTAAAACAAGCGAAGCCCAAGAACACACAAGACCGTGTTGGTCAGCGCACCCCATGCTCAAACTTCACTCCTTATATACCAATATTTAATCAGATAAAGGACAAAATAGACAATAGTCCGGACTCCATAATTCCTTTTAAAGGAACGTCTAAATTCAACGTCGGAGACGTCTTCATTTGGGGAGGCATCACGTGTTTTGTCGAGCGTGAATTGAAAATGGAATACGACTCAGAAGGTAAGCCAAACCCACGATTAAAGATCATTTTTGATAATGGAATGTATGCAGACATGCTTTATCAGTCTTTCTCTCAGGGAATGTATCGCTCACCTGGTACTAGACGAATTAGATTAGATATCTCTCATAGTTTGGGTGACTTGAGCAAGCCATTAGCAGAAAGGTATGGCAATAAGACGGGCGAGATTTACTTTTTAGCCTCGCATTCAAATGCTCCTGAAGTAACAAAGTTTAAAAATCTAATTAAGGTAGGCGTTACAACAAACCATACACCACTTCGAACGCGCAATGCTGATTCAGAAAGCACTTACCTTTATGCGCCAGTGAGAATACTAAGAATCCTGCCTTGTTATAACATCAATGTTCAGGGGTTAGAGTCAATGATCCACACCCGACTTCACGAATTCCGTAAGGAAATAAAGCTACGAAACAAAAAAACAGGAAAGGAACTTGTTGCAAAAGAGTGGTTTGACGTCAGTTTAGAGAAAGCAGTGTCCGTCGCTATTAATATCGTAAGGGACAGTATCGGTCATATTACTTTGGATGAAAATGATAATTTGTACTCAAACGAATGAATCGCCACTTATGAACTAGTCACTTTGTAGCATTACTAAAATTAGGTCAATCTTTGTGGGCTAGAGTTAGCCGAAAGTCACGAGGCTAACTCATTTAGAGGGAGAAATGGCTTAGGATGATCGCTCTAATACTTACGAAGCCAAACCATGCAAACTTAATATGCCCCTTAACTAGACCTGCATTGGCCCAATATGATAATGAGACTAGATCACTTAGAGTATGCCTAACGCCCGCCTAAGGGGCTGGCAACACAATACCACCAAACTAAAACACAGCAACCATAACCACCACAGCTCCATGGGACTGAAAACGCCACGCGTTGGAAGTCCCTCTTGAAGCGTTTGTTATGTGCGAGCTTTAAGTTCACGAACCAAAGCCTCATCACCAGCTTCATGTAGCCACAAACACCAAATTGTAATCGAACCATTATGCTTGCTGTATACAATCCACTCACCAGTTTTGTAGTTGTTCGAGACTGATTCAATTAACGACTGGTACATTGTTTCGATGTCCAAGTCTTGATCTTGTAACTTGGTGCACTTCGCGTGATTAGCCCAGTTTTCAACAATAAATGAAGAATGTCCAAAATGAGTATGCAGGATCTTAAAGCCCACTTGGTCGGATATATTTCTCAATTTACCCCGACCGTTACCGATATCACTGATGCGCTCCAAAACCGACAACACCGAAGTAACGGGAACTGCGACTGCAATGTTTTCAATAACAACATACCCTTGGTGATATAACTGCGATATTTGTAGTTTTAAAAGGTCACTAACCTTACATGTAGGGCAATGAAAAGACAGTGCCTCCTCAACCATATGCTCATAATCACCATATAACCAAGTCGACTCTAGAGCTATATCTCTACGAACTTTCACGTCAGTTGAACGGATTATTTGTTCGACTCTAGTCATTACTCCTCCAGATCACATAACGCTCGCTTAATCGGCGCAAAATAGCAGGCTAAAATTAGCGACGAAGGAGCGCAAGCCTGCTGTTTTCGTCCTTGGTTGAAGCGTTTGTTAGGCCTTCTTTTCGTATGACTGCTTTATTGATTTGTCGAGTAAGTTTATGTATTCGCCATAACTTTGAAGAACATAGGCTAGGTAGCCCTTGCCGATAACTACTTCCTTCCCATCATCATGAAGATACTCAACCTTTTCTATATGACTCTGTATGGGGATAATCTTTCTACCATTTTCATCGTGAGTCTTGCCATTCTGATGCACAATAGCATTTCTTAAGACTTGTATATCCTTGATGTTTTGCCATTCAATGCTCGTTTTGTACACATTAAACCCACAGACTTTCTCTAGATATTTGGTCGATCTTTCTAAACCTTTACCTGTAATATCATTCAACTTAACCGTTGAGTCGTTTTCTTTAGCATAGCTATCACATAATTGATCTAATTCATGCTCAAACATACCAGTAAGAGTCAACAGAGCAGATTTTCGTTGCAAATTGGGGAAATAATCTCGAAAGATCCCATGAATATCCCATGTTTCGTCATCTAACCCCTGAAATACAGTTACAGCACGTACATGCCCTTCTTCTGGGTGCTCTTCTAAGACGTGAGTTTCTTTACCTTCTTCAAATTTCTGAATACTCAGTTCTGCTTGTTCTTCAATACCGTCAATATAACTCCTCATCAGTTCAAACGTTGGGGAAAGATAACTTTCATACCAACTTTTTAGAGTGGGCTTCATTAAAAACACTTAAATACTCCTGATGATCCTGCCTAGTAGGCTTAACGTCTAATTAAGGGGTGAGCAACGCTACCACCCAACTTAAAGCATTGTGCCATAAACACTAAAATTGAAGTAGAAGCAAAAATGCCAAGCGTTGAGAATCCCTTTTAAATTGTTTGTTATGTAGCATTTCGTTTGAATTTAGAACATAACTCGTTTGCTACTTCTTGCCCTATGTCAGGGTAGTGCTCCATCAATAATTCGGATGTGAACTTAGAAATCACAAACTCGTGTTCTCGTAATTTCTTGATAGCAGATTCATCTAACGCGATTAGTTTGCAAACCAAATTATATGCGTTATGGTAGCTTGGAAGATTAACTTTTTGGTCAACCCCAAACTCTGACTTAACATAGTCCACTGCAAATTTAGTCGCCAACCCCTCTTCTAAAACACTAGCACCACGCTCACCAAGAGGAGATAGAAGATGCACAGACTCATGCGCCAATTCGTAGCATCCATTTATAAAATCATTACTCGCGTTCAAACTTAGCTGAATGGCGATATAATTTGATGAAAATGGATACCAAATTAGTGGTCCATTTTTCTCGAATTCGATTCTTAATACTGTATAACTAGTATCTCTAGGTCCATAAATTCCACTCGACTTTTCGAGCATATCAGCAAAACGACTAACTAAAGTCCAGCTATACCCGCCTTTAATCTTATTTGCTACCATTGTATTCAAAATGATGTTCCTATTACTGCTACATAACGTCTTATTAGTGCGCATGCGCGTTTTCCAAACCTATTAACTAAAAGTCAGTCACTATATTAATAGATTTTATGGAATTTTATTTATTGCGGCTGGAGTTAGTGCGCACTGTTCTTGTCTTAAAATCACACAAAAAAACCTAAATTTAAATATGACTGTATACCCATACATTGTAAGTCGATTTCTGGTAAGGCCAAACATAGGCAAATAGATAAGAATTTGTATGGCAGCAAGAGTGGGAATTTTCGATTGAGCTAACGAACTGAAACACGGAATGGGGCATAAGGGATTTAGAAATGGCAGCGTACCTATGTGAGCTCTACCATTCTAGTATGATACTTTAATGCTCAATATGAGTCTTATTCCTCTCCCACAGTAAAGGATTTCTCAGTACTTCGAGTCAATCATTTCAGCCACACAAAGTTGATCATGACCAGCGAGCTTTAATTCGCACCGAAGGCTAGGAAAAGAATGACCACTGTGGTTTTGACAAGCCTTACTAACACACAGAGGATTAGCTGCTTTGGTGCGCTTCTGAGCCGATCCCCCCTTGCAGCCCTGGTGCACACCGCTCACCTGCATTAATAATGTGCCGAGTCTGTGTATCTAATTAGTTCATTAACCGGGAGCTTCGGTAGGTCAACGGCGTTGTCGGCAATAAACCTATGAAAATGGGTACCAAATACTCGACTTCATGCCTAACTCCTCACAACCATTTGGGCTTACGTATAGTGACGCTGGGAAGGCCATTGCTCGACTTCCTGATAGTCACATCAGGAGTAGCCTTGGCCACTGCATCTGCCGCTTGTCTACCAGCAGTCGCAATTGCGTTGTCCGTGTTCGAGATCGCCTTGTTGATTTCTCGATTCACGTTGCGCGTTGCTTCAGCCATCTTGTATGGGTCCATCGAGAGCCGTGCAGCCTGCCAGGCGAGGAACGCAACGCTGTTTGCTCCGAGGACATTGCTAAGTTGGCTCTCTATTTGATTGTAGGCTAGCGTGATCGAGTTATTGGGGCCAAAGCAGCCGTTGGTTGTTCCTATGCCACCGGAGAAGCATTTATCTAGTTCACGTGCCAGTAGTCCACCGCCCGCACAGGCCACGAAGAGTTCAGGCTCGCCACCCGTCGTAGCAGCGCACTCTAGTGCGATGGTGAGCTCAGGATTAGGGTTGAATAAGGACTTGGGAAGGGCACACAATCCCATTGTCCAGTAGTTTGGTGTCTGTCCTGACATAGTTTGAGTGCGCGCACAGTTGATTAACCGAGCAGCTTCTGGCGGTGCATTCTTCATGGCAAGACACTGAGGATAGGCATTCCACTGTTGACCGTACTGTGCGTAGCAGTTAGCAGCATCCTGAGCAATCTTTTTGCTACCGCTTCCCAACTGGTCATTAAGGATGCACATGCCCAACTCGATCCTGTCTTTGGCATTTTGGGCGCACTCCATCGCGGCCTTCTCACGTGGCCCAAATGCGCTACCTGCTACGCACGAATAGAAAGCTGACTCATCCCCGCCGGCGCGAGTGTAGCAGGCTCGAGCCTTCTGCTCGTCAAACATTGGAGGGACGCCCGCATAGGTACCTTCACTGAACGCGTTCGTGGGAATTGCATTTCCAGCAAGCTGGTTATTGATTATTTGCGGCGCCTGACCGGAAATCGGATAAAAAGAAACTTGGATTACCGTCTGCGGAGTTGGCATGAACGGCGCCGGGAACTGTTGCGCCCATATTTGATCGAATTGACATTGCCCGAGAGGGACCACCCTGGTTGGCTCAACTGCGAACAGGATTCCGTTTCGCTGGATCCAGAACTGGACACCAGGCACTGCCGATCTCACCTGCATCAGGTTGATGCCAGTAGGATCAGGACGCATATCGTACGCGGCATAGCTGTGGCCCGATAGATTTGGTCGAATGAGCTTGCTAAAGACTGGTGTTATCCGGCCGACCGCAGGGTTAAACCACCGAGTCTCGACGATATCGAGGTTCTGTTGATGAACTTGGTCGATGCACTCTCCGACCTTAACGTCTAACGCATTGGCTGTGCCAAGAGTCAAACAGCAACATAACCCAATTAGAATCCGCATCACACCTTCCATAGTATTTCCCCAAGTCAAATAAGAATGCAGCCGCAGGAGCCCAAATTTGGACGTAAAAGCTCCTGAATTTGATCGTATACACGGTTAAGGCGAGACTTGACGTATTAGCCCTAACCCTGGACGTATTCCGCTAGATTCCGTAGATGTTGCGTCAGATAGCTAACTCAACGATTTGCGGCCGTAATGGGGGATCCGCGCGACTGACCGGAGTACCAGCACAAGCTTGCTAGTGCATGCAAGATAGTTAATTAAGCAAGCATTGAAGATGGTCCATCATTCTAAAATAGTCAAATCCCCCCTTGCGCGATTTAAAATCGGTGTAATGGTAAGAACAACCTAAATTTTGTATAACTACCTATGCAATTTGTATCCAGTCCACGATTTAACCCCAAGCACATCAAGTCGCATTCAACTGGCTCTCTATCACTAGATCTGGCTCTTGGCACTCAGGGCTTTACCTATGGGCGCATGGTCGAAATTTCAGGTGAAACTGGGGTAGGGAAGACAACGCTAGCACTCAACTGTCTAGCGGCTTGTCAGCAAAATGGAGGTAATGTAGCGTACCTAGACCCCGAGTTTGCACTCAACAGAGAGTATGCAAGAGCTGTTGGCATTGACGTTAAAAAGTTGGTGTATTCTCAACCTAGAACAGCTGAGCAGGCATTCGAGATAGCTATCTCACTCATCTCATCTGATACCATTGATGTCCTGGCAATCGACTCAATTGCAGCGTTACTTCCAAAGCAACATGCACAACAGCCTATAGGGATAACTTGCGAAACAGAATTGGCTCACTCTAAGGCGCTTGTTAAGGGATTGTCTGCTCTCAGGTTAGCATTGAAGGGGAAATCGTCCACGGTAATATTTACGAATCAACTAAGGCAAAAATATGAAAATGCTTCTGGTCGGTTTTTCCCAGAATCGCAAGGTGGAAGACCCGTTTACAATTTCATGGCAACAAGGATACGGATGCATTACGGCCACATGATAAAAAACGGGGATAGTGTAATAGGACATCACTGCCTAATGAATGTGCTCAAACACAAAGACGGTAAAACTGATGGCAAGGCATCATCGCCTGTTATTTACGATCGAGGAATAGCATCCAGTTATGAAACGCTGACCGCAGCCTTAAATGCAGGGGTAGTAGTGCGTACTGCAGATGGATTATTCGCGAATGGCAGTCGGCTTGGTAGGAATGGGGCCGCGGCTAAAAATTTCCTAGATAAGATGCCTGCAATCAGATTTATGCTGAACAGAAACTTGTTGATGAGAAATTTTATAATCAGTTAATTATTCAATTGATTACAAATAAATTGGTATGTTGAGAAATGCACAATTGGAGCCGACAACCCCATTTGTCGGGCCCATCATTTAGTTTACAAGAACCATCAGGTTAGATTTTAATTACCATATGATTGTGAGCAAATAGAAGATATGACAAGAGAAATGAAGTACTTTGTTGTACAGCGTGAAAATATTAGGGAGTGCCATTAGGATGTCCAATTATGAAATCATGGAGAGCATTGGCAAAGCACCGGTGCCCAGCAGACCTGAGGTTATGCGCCATGAGATTTTGCATGATCTAGACCCAATTGCCACGCGATTCATTAAAAACAATCATTCTTTAAACACTCAGAACGCGTATCAGTCTGATGCCCGCATTTTTACCGAGTGGTGCCTCCTCCAAACTCCTGAGATAGACCCGGGCTACGCTACTGCAGGTAATATTTGCAATTTTCTTGGTCAACAGGCAGTCGGTCATTTAAGTCGCTGGGTTTGGAAGGACAAAGCCAATAATATTGGTACGCTAGAGAATGGTGCTCCACTTGCCTACTCTACTATTTACCGTCGATTTAATGGGGTTAAGTTCGCGCTCCGTCAACGTGGCAGATCATTCAACCACGCAGAGCTCAATATTTTCAAGGAGCTACTCCAAGGTATCGCATCAGAGAATGGCACAGAGAAGAACAAGGTGAAGGGCATTGGTGCAGAAGAGTTAAGGTTGATCTTTGAGAAGTTCAACCTCAAAGACCTGATAGATCTAAGAGATAGAGCAATAATTATGCTGCTCTATGCTGGTGCATATCGTCGTTCTGAGCTTTCTGCGATGAAAACAAAGCATATCAAGTTCGTTCAAGGCAAAGGTGTTGAAATCAAGCTGGAAAAAGCAAAAAGGAAAATCAACGGAATTACAAAGTCGATCGTTGCAGGGAATGAGCTCTGCCCTGTTAGGTTTCTCCAGGAGTACATCGCTGCAGCAGGTATTCAAGATGGATTTCTATTTCGGCGCACCAACAGATCACGCAAGATGTTAGACGCCCCCTTATCAGGGCACTCAATTTGCAACATCATTCAGGATCGCTGTAGAAATGCTGGACTGAAAGGTAGATATGGAGGTCATAGCGGGCGCAGAGGTTTCGTCGACAGCTCCCTACGAGCAGGCAGGCCCATCAATAAAGTAATGGAGATGACTGGTCATTCCAATATACAAACTGTTCAAGAATATTTTGACGAGAATGAGCGCTGGAAAGATAATGCCGGCTCTGGTTTGTATTAACCTCTACTACAACAAAGCCGCGTAAACCGCGGCTTTATTTTCCAACTTTACTTCTTCCTGAAGCCAGGGCAACCTGTCTCGTGATGCTTACTACACCCCCAAAAGGGTTTACCTTCAAACCTCCCCCTTCCGGCGATTCGAGTAACCATTGTGGATTGGCATTTCGGGCATTTTGGCACCCTCCCCTTATCGGTTAGAAACCTTTTCAACAAAAAACTAATTGCTATGGTCACAAAACCAATGAGTACAGCGTTAAACTCAATGTAACCCTCCATGCCATTACCTAATTGTTAGGGGATGGATGAACAGCTTTGCCAGATGCAAGAATCTGGATCTTATTATTGGTTAGAGCATCTAGGCTTTCTAGGGGGGCAAAGCCATTTGCAACTAGAGCCTTTTGTGCGGCTTGATATGTACCGCCGATGATCTCGAGTGGCACTATTTTCGGCAAGTTATCAGTTTCCTCAATTCTATCTTTCAGATATTGCTCATAATAGTTTCTGCAAGCCTGCTCATTTACTGTGCCAGCATTTAAACTACCTGAGCAACGAACGAAGCTAGCCACCCCCCGTGTGTCTTGTGCTAAAAGCGTGGAGGGTTGCTGCATATAAAATCCAAATGCCGCAACCGCAACAAGGGTGCCGAGCATGAAACGTCCTCGCGTCCGGCTCCAAGTATTCCAACTGTGTTTCTGTTTGATTTCAGATGCAGGAGTATCAACTCCTTCGTTCTGTACGCTTATATTACTCATAGGATACCTTTCGCATTCAATGGTTAATGTTAGGTTATAAACAACTCCAATCAATACCGAGCGGAGATCAACCACTATTCTATAACGCTACATGTTGAATATGTAGTATTATTGATGTGTTTTTTAACTTCAAATGGAAAGACCGTGAAAATTAAGACAAAAATGATTCTAGTCGCATCGACGTCCGTGCCACTCGTTTTAGCGGTCGGCGTGCTTGGGTATCAACATTTTTTGAGTTCTAAGTATGAAGCTGCAATCGCGGAGTTAAATAAGCTTCCTGGTATTGCCGCCACCAGCAATGGCCTAACCTTTGGTGTTTTCGACGCGAAAGCAACAACGAACATATTGATTAATGATGAAAATCTTGGAATCTTCAAAGATAGGTTAACCAGTGGTGAAGAATTGGCACTTGAGGTTGAGCACAAAGCAAACCTACTGACATACCCTATTGAAGTATCACACACCGTGTTTTTGGGGCCACGTGCCTCCGCAAAACTCGGTGAGTACATGGAAATTGATGAGGAGTCATCTAAGAGATTCATGCTACCAGTCCAACTTGTTAGTCAACACAATACAGAAACACAGACTCTCTTGGGTATGACTGACCACATCAAGTATGGGACGAATATTGAAATCGCTCCTATCCGATTTACCGCTGTAGTTCTTGAAGGTGGTAAAGATGCAGCATTGTTTGCGACCACCAAGTTAATCACTACAAGCAGTCAAAATACCTCTTCAAAACTCTCCATTGAGAATGCAGCGTATTCTTGGAATGGTTCAATTGCTGAATGCAGCACATTCTGTACTGGCACAAGAAATTTTGAAGCAAGAAAGCTATCACAATTCGACTCATATGGTGCACTGGAACTGGTAACTGAGAACCTATCTGTGGTAATGGGAACAACCCTGCAGAATGGTGAATACCGCTTCACATTTGATACATACGCAGCATCACTTGAAACGGCGACTATCGATTGGGAAATGTTCGAACTACAATCAAGCACTGAAGAAGTGCAACAAGCAGCAATAGAACAGTTTAGTGAAAACCTTGAGAAGTTGGTGATTGACCAGAGAATTTCAACCCTTGCACAAAACCACCTACCTGCAATGTATGCTCGCTTTCTGCAGTCTGGGATGACGTTAAAGTGTAAGTTTAATGCCCTTTCCGGTAGCGGAGATATTGACGGTTCAATAAGAATCAATTTGCCAGGAGATAGCATGCCGGATATGGTCAATAACCCAATGGGCCTTTTAAAAGTCCTAAATGGTGAATTGCAATTAGCTATTCCAGCTAATGAGTTCAATAACTTGCTAGGTTCGGATGCTGCTGAATCAATTATCTCTACGGGATTTGCAACAATCACTGAAGATAAAACTAAGCTAAAATCAGACATCTCAATTGCAAATGGAGCTGCAGTAGTTAACGGGCGGCAAGTATCACTCTAAGATGTATGGTTTATTAGAAAGCGGTCGAAGGCCGCAATGCGGCCTTCTTTATATCGTTATTAAGAATTATTATGAATTTATGGCTTTGAGTTGGGCGCTATGGGAAAGCCATCGGTAAGGTTTTGCTTAGGAAACTCTATTTGTATGCGATTAATTAAATCCGAAGCAACCGAACGCGTCTCCTGATATAGCCTCTTTGTATCTTTCATTGGTCCGATATAATATTCAGCCATATAGTCATATTGTCGCAAAGCAAAACCTGCAACTGGATTCTGATGTTTAACTCCAAACTCCTCTATCCCCAAAATTTTAATGCCGTTCATTTCTAGAAGAACAGCACGACTCAACTGAGATTCCTGTGTGTTATCAATTGCAATTATGTCATCGATAGGGTTGGACACCACCCCCAAACATAAAGAGTAAACCCTGCCACATTCAGGGCAATCCCATACCAAAATATTCCACCCCACACCGCGAACTGAATGGCCGATATCAATTTTTGCACAATCGCCATCTATTTGCTGTACGTCACACCCACAATCACAATGAATCTCAAATTGATCTAAATTGAATATCTGCTCATGGTCAAAATTATTTGTCATTGTCAGATCCATTACTGTTGAAAAGGAAGTAGTTTGCCGGTGCAAGCATCTCATTAACCTCTGGTGGGTACGCAAGTAATTCGTACCCCTCAAGAAGTACATTTTCTCGGTTAGGGCAGTTTAGGTATGCAATATAACTATCAGGTGTAATACCGCCATCGGCACCATCCAGGGCGCCTTCAACAGTTAACTTACAGTCAGCCCACGTACCAGCCTTCTCAACCATGGTGAATTCAGCCATAAAGCGAATAGCATCTAATTTAAAGCGTGTGATTGAGAGGAAGTTTAGTGGAAGCAGAAAATCTGGATTCAACTCTCCCTTCTCTTTTGTATAACGCACAAATGAACTGCTAAACACACCTATTGGGTCAGAGGTTAATGTGGGTCCTGTTGCCATGGCCTCTTGGGTATGGAGTTTGATCCAACGCCATATGTCATGAACTTCTTCGCTTTGAAGTACAAATACTGCAACAACAATGGAGCTGGCAACAAGAGCTAATTTATAATCACCAATTCTTCCCACAAGTCGGTCAAATTTTGAATGGTCTGGCATAGCATTCAATTGATTTATGATGTTGTCGTTACTCTCTTGAGGAGCTGAAATGTTAGGCTCCCCTCTCCCTAGCGTAGACTTTGTTTGATTTAAGTTATCCGCCGTCATAGATGGCACTCCGAGCGCTAGTAAACAATTGTGTAGATCGTATGCTCTTGCTATAGTTCTTGCAAGTTCAAAGTTATGCGTTATGAAATTATGGAAAAATTAAAAAAAATTGATAAAAGTAAATTCATGAGGAAGCGCGATCTTTACACCACATTTGCAATGTGTGGTATGTATGCGCTGGCGGGCCTTGCAGGCGGTCAGTGGGGGTATATGTTCTGTAGTCTCACTATCTTCCATGTCGGCTTACTCTACATGTCTATGTATCGAAATAGAGCATTTGGATTCGACATCCTTCCACTTTTGCTTCCAATTGGAGGCATAGGTTGGTTCTTTTACGCAATCGGAGCCAAGACCTATATGAGCACTGGACTTGAAAATATAATTCAAGACAACATGGTTGCATGGCTTTTCATGGGTATCACTCCGCTTTTCATCCAACGTGCTGTCCATCATGTGCTATCTGGTCGTAAACAATGATTGTAGATATTCCATTAGAAGCAATATCCCAAGGCACGCCGGTCGCTCCAATAGTGATAGAGCGAAGCGTAGAAAAAGCAGCCAATAAGTTCGATTTCGACTCTACTTTGTTGATGGCCATTCTCGATGTAGAACGCGGTAACAAATGCGCTGTCATTAGAAACGAATCCAATGGGTCTCACGATCTTGGTCCTGGACAGGTTAATACAATACAGTTCGAGGAGAGGTGGTTCAAAAAAGAGTACCCTGATGTCACATGGAAACAGCTAGCTTGTGATGTTGAACTAAATCTTGAAATTGCTGGTCGAGTATTGAGTCAACGCTTAAACGAGCTGGAGCCGGGCCAGTCAGTATGGAATGCAGTTGGCCACTACCATTCCAAGACTAAAGATTTCAAGTTGACTTACCTCCAAAAGGTAATGTCGGCATATCGCGTTAGAGCGGAAAAAGAGGGACAAGGTTATCGAGTATCTTGGTTTCAATAACAGAGACAATGGAAAAAATGGGTGATTCAATCACCCATTTTTCTTGAAATTACACTGCATCCAGTTTTAATCTTTCCTTCAACGTTTTCCCCGGCTTAAAGTGTGCTTTCCCGCGATAACCAGTGACAACACAATCCCCTGTTTTCGGATTTCGTTTTGTATCTGGCTCATAAACACATGCTGTGAATGTGCCGAAACCTCGAAGCTCTGTGCGATGACCTAACTCGATACCATTCGCGATCCCTTTCAAAACTACTTTAATCGCGTGTTCACATTGCTCAATTGATAAGTGGTTATTTTTTTCGGCTAATCTTATGGCTAGGTCTTTAGTGCAGAACTTGCCTCGCATCTCTAAACTCACTGCTTACCCTCCTCTGTGGTCTCACGAATACTATATATAGCGTTTTAAAACGCGCAATACCAATCACCAGAAGATTTAAGCACTTATTTGTTTACCTTTGTTGCCAAGTCTCCTTGTTATACAACAACGACTTGAAACACCACTATTTTAAAAGGTATTCTTACCACACATTCAAAAGTGAGCGTTTTATATGTCAGATAATAAACCTAAGTCCACCAGCTTCCAGTTTACAGAATGCTCCAAGAACAACGTTAATGATTTCAGAACCGCAACTGGTCTCACCCAACCCGTAATCATTAACAGAATTCTTGAAAGAGTAACTGAAGAACAAGTCGTATCATGGTGTGCAGACCTAATCGAAGAGAAAATTGCTCTAGAGTTCGAAGCCCAAAAGAGAGCAAGTGTAATTGCTCGACTAAGCAAGCTTGATCTAGCCGACCTAGATAAGTTGTTGGATGAACAAAGTCGATAACACAACAGTGTGCTGGCAGAGAGACCGGCAACAGTTTTTCGCATTAGCAAAAGAGGCTGGAATGGTTGATTCCTTAGCACAGATTGCTAAGGTGTTTGGACGATTCCAAAGTGCTTCCATTGAGTTGGCTGATGGAAGGACAGCGAACTACACTGTACCCACATTTATTCATTTACAACCAATTGACATGGCCGCGCCCGCCCCATGCGCATCACAACAATCACATAAAGAGAGTGGTTCGAATTACGCTAAGGTCAGAGGTAAATAACAATTCTCAAAATTGCGGTTTTTAAATTTTCAATGATTAGTTCCCCATGCTTCGGATATACTACGTAATGTATAGTAATCAGTATTTTAAAACATAGAAATCAATGGGGCACTTATGACTGGAAATATAAAAGCAGAACCTGTACCGGATTTTGCAACCGAGTTCAAAGATGTCATGGGCCGCGAAAGACGCATGAGAAAGTATCTACGCGACCATAATTCTGATGATATTCAACAAATGATTGATAAGTTAGTAAAACTTAAGCAAGAGAAGGTTGAACATGAGAATGCCATAAAGGCCCAGCACGAAGCGAAAAAACGGAATGTTGCGGCTCTACGAGAACTGATGGAAGAGAAAGGTCTAACGGATGCAGATCTTACAGACCCAGATTTAATTGATGATAGTTCAGCGGCTAAACCGCCACGCAAACCTAAGTATCTATACATAGACGGCACAGGTAATCGGCATGAGTGGACAGGGAAAGGCCGCGCACCTGCAGTATTCACTAATTTGATGAAGAATGGTGTAAACCTAGATGAGCAATGTCTTGCTCGAATTGTAGAAGAACGAGTAAAAAACAACCTTAACCCTCACGAAGGTTTAGGGATATAAGTTAATTTTCATACCAAAATCCCCGCATTTGGCGGGGAATCATCTCCAGTTGTTGGTAGATTTTTTCTAGGGCAATCATGGAGAGGGATAAAGTCTGAATCCTTGGTGTTTTATACCTCGCCAACCACTGAAATTTCATGTGCCCCGGATTGCTCTCCCACAGCTATTTATTAATGGTTGTGGTCGATCGTTCCAAAACCATTTAAGTGGTCGAAGTGGTCCAAGTGATCGAAGTGGTCATGCGTACTATCTGTGCCAAATATGTTTCCAGCAACATCTACATTGCCAACCATTAGGAGGCCAGTCGCCGGATTAATCATTGTACCCATAGTAAGAGGATCATCCTCATCATTCATAAATGCAAGCACTGAAGTAACAGGATCATCCTCATCATTCATGAATGCCACCACAGGAGTAACAAGACTTGGTGTCGGGGTAATGTTATGGCGGACTCTTTTGGGTGCCTTTTCATCCACCCAGATAATGAGTTTAATTACCCCGATAAATGCGGCAGCAAACAGTAAAAATTTTAAAAAACCCATCATTATTTCCTATTTGTATTTATTTGGAGGTGCAGCACAATAATACCCATTCGATATTTCGCTTATCGATTCGCCTTTGCTTCTGTGGTTAATCTAGGGCGCAAGTCTAAAAGGTGTACGTATAAATAAGTTCCACCTCCGTAAGCTTGTTGCACTCTGTCTGCCTCAGCTGTAAGCAGAGAAACTAACTCATCGACATTGATCTTATGTCCATCATCTGGATGTTCCCATTGACGTTCTTTTGATAGAGTCACTAGTAAAGCCCCTGCTTTTCTGAATTCAGCTGCCATATATTTCTTAACAAGCTGATTTTCTATGGTATCTCGTAAATCTCTCGCGCTTCGGTTATCGGCCAGTTTTAGTTCAATCACAGCCTCATGGTTTGAACTCACTGAGCTCAAACGTATGTCAGTTTCCTTCTCATCAGCAGTCACTCCCTCTTGGTCTACTTTATAAACCGATTTAGCGGTAGTTGTAAGCTCACGTGCAATCGCTCGGCGCATGATCTTCTCCTCAGAGATACCAGCCCAAAGTTCTCGTTGTGACTCATCAGAGAGAAGCAGCTCTTCAAGGTCCGATAACCTATCCTTCATAATCGAAAACATGGCTTCATTTGTTGTGGCCGGAGCATCACCTTCAAGCTCAAGACTTACAACTTGAGATTCTTCAAGTGCCAAAGCATCAATCTCTTGAGCCCAACTATTTTCTGCGACAGCCAAAATGCGGTCCTTGAAATGAGCGCATTTTGGTTCTTTTGCCATCTCAAGTTTTGCTAAAAGGCCCTCCTCACCCTTCAGGTTGAACAATGCCAACACAATGTTATCACGGGCCCGTTCCGCTTCGTATCTAGTATCAATTGAACTGGACTCTTCGTCGTGCGCATCATCTTGAATTAGAACGTGGCCATAAGCCATTCGGAGGAGTCGTAGAAGTAATTTCGGTGTAAAGCGTTTATCACTCAAATTAATTACATCTCGCCGATTCCCGAATAGAGCACTAAAAAATTTAACAGCGTCTGACAGCTTTGATGGCACAATCTCCTCTATCAGGTCCGCGAGTTTATTTACGCCATCGGTCGGGTCAATCCGCATTAAAGTAGATAACCAAATCACGCTTAGCGAAATCGGCAATGGTTGTTCCAATCTTTGCAGCGCTTGTTTTTGAAGCCTGTGAATTTGCTGAGCATTGCCATGCTGCACAATAATATCGGTAGCCTGACGAATTCTTTCGGTCATTACGTGCGAAATATGTTTTTTGGCATAAGAAGTCTGCCTGCCACTAACTTCAAGCCAATCCTCAAGCCGGGGAAGGAATAATTTCACAACACGTGATTTCGAATAACTCAAACTTTGAAGTAAGTTCCAATGCTGGTCTTCACTGGATGGACGAGTCAATGCAAATGACAATTCATTACCAATTGTTCTATCAACTATGTGTGGGTGCGTATCCCCAAGTTGTTCGAGCCAGAGAGGGATACCAGATGCAAGCGGAACGTATCGCGTTGCTAACTCTGCTTCTAAATCACTTAGTTTTGTAGACCAATCGGGATCCTCTGCTTCCGCGAAGATCCCTGTGAGGCCGATTTGCCATGATTTCAGAATTATGCCGCTGTCATTTTTCCTTTCTCTCGGAAATGTTGGCCATTCTTCTCTCCAAAGCCTCATGAGCACCTGACGATACTTTTCAGCGATTTCTTTACTGAAATGAGATTCAATAAAACCACGATTCCAGCCAGACCTTGTACTGTCTCCGTCCTGATTTCTCATGGCTCGCCACAAGTGCTTTGCAGTGTTACTGTATTCTTTAGTGTAAAATGCATCCTCAGGTTGATTAGCAACCTTTCTCCATAGATCAATTAACCTATTCTTGGAGTGGAGTTTCTGAAGTTCAGCTTGATTCCTTAGTTCAGCATCCTTCTGTTGCCATTCAAGCTGCTTTAGGTAACCCGGTGATGGTTTAAGCCATTCATCGATTTTCTGAACGAAGGATATTTCATCCATAATGAGCGGCCTCAATCCCTCAACATGTTCACTCCATTTTTCACGATCCAGAGGCAGGCGTAGGGCAGCCTCCAATAACATTGCCCGTTGTTTTGCATTCCGAGTCCTATCTCCTAGCGCTTTGCTAACCCAAACCAGATCACGTTCATGACTTAGCTGAACCGGAAAATTAGTAATGGAAATTTGTTGCAACATTTCCCAAGGGTCATTTGTTTCATTGAGCGACTGATACAATGAGTGAACAATCCAAAACAGTCGTTCATTGGTCTCTGCATCGAGATTGAGCAACCGTTCGCTAAGCGACTTGATAGACTCATCACTATCATTGGAGGGGTCCTCCAAACGCAAAGCAATCACACTAGCGTGCAACCATTCGTCTGTTAGATATTTGTCGACGCCGAGTACGCATGTTGCTGCCAATGAGCGGTTAAATTCAGGGTGGTCACTCGTTAGTTGCAACCGCTCATCCCATTTAAGGCCTTTTGATACATGGAGAAGAAGATTATCCCGAAGGTCATGAAGGACTGAGTACTCGAGAGTTAAATCAGAAATCAGGGTTGGTAGTTGAAAGCTAAGGTCTGAAGGGGAGTTCTGATTTGTTTTAACATTTTGAATTATTTTACAAAGTTGAGCAACCGACATAAAATCAGGAAAGAGGATTAGCACTGCAAAGCGGATTATGCTTTCCGGCCAATCACTATCTGCTTCCGTCATACTGGCAGAAATACTTTTTAACCTCTCATCACCAAGTGATGCTAACGCATTAATAGCTTGGTTGCGTTCTTCCGTTCGCGCAGCATTATCTAAGGCAATATCGTATACAATGCTGGAACAATCTTCTATTTTACCTGCCTCGATAATGCTGACTAATATTTGACGCACATCTGGATTTTCTATTCCGCAAGACCAAATCCTTTTGATTTCTTCTGCCAAGTCTTTCGAGGCAAATCGATGTACTTGAATACTAGGTACTTGAAGACCTCTCCACCCACCAACGCCATGTCGTTCCGCAAATGCACGAAGAGCTTGTTTTCGCTGCGATGGCGTTAAGGATTCAGGATCTCCCTCATTTAAAAGAACTGATGGGTCATTGTCTCGTAAGATTTCAAAAATTCTGGTTTCCTTCAAGGCTAACCACCCAGCAACGGCCCGCTTGGATGGACGAACGATGAGCTTGCCGCTGTTTTCAACAAAAATTATTCGTTTCAACGCACCTAATGACATCCCATTATTTCGGAGAGTCACAAGGTGATTTGCAGCTAGGTACTCTGCTACTGACCGATGATGGAAACGCACTCTGCCATATGACGCGAAACCAAATAAGGGACGTTCCAACAGTGCTTTTCGCTCGCTTGGCTGCCAATCTGATAGGATGATACCAGGATCTAAAGCCGGATCCTCGTTCACAGTATCGGCCGCTGCGCTGTGTCGAATGGTTAGACGACGTGTCATCTGAATAGCAAACGCTAGTCGGCTAGAGCCCTCAAATGCCTTGTCTGCAGATATTTCCGCAGGCTCATGTCTTTCTTCTCTAGGAAGCAATTTCACACGCACATTCGTGGCTAATTGTTCGCGATGCGTCCGGATGCATTTATGCTCTTGCCAGTCAACGCAAAGTTCAATAAGGTCCTGTGGCCTGCGTGCAAACTCTAGTGCATCACGGCCAAATAAATCATCAAAAAGAAGTTCAGGATTGCTCACACCTTGGTTTCGACAAAATTCCACAATGAGCTTATCTGACAACGACATAAGAGTTACTCGCCGCCAATCAGGTGATTCATTGTTCGTCCTACCATTATTAAACCGATGATCAAGCATTGCGACCTTAGCAAACACCTCTTCATTGGTGTCCGATGAGGGCGTCATAGGTACAGGAAGGATTGTTCGAACCAACTTTTCGTCGAAGGGCGTCGGGCGAGTCGTGATAATGATTCTTGCCCTGTGAAGTTGGCCTCCGATAAGCTTTTTTAGTCGGTTGAGTGCACTTTCAAATGTCCCCCTCGTCAATTTAAGTTCATCAATTGAGTCAAGAAAAAATGTCGCAACCTCATTAGCAGACTTTGTGAAAAGCCAAGAGTCCAACCTAGCCTCCTCATCTGCACCTAACAGACTTCGAGGGTCATTAGTTGCCAAGGAAGCCAATTCAATGAAAAAAGCAGGTTCACCTTTATCCCATAGCCGCTTCGCCTGCATACGGCATTCATATGTTTTACCAGCACCAGCCTCGGAAACTATCAGAACTCGCTTAGAGCACAGCAAATCATCCCATGTGTACCCTTTCGACAAACCAAGAGTGACCAAGTAATTGTCTAGGTCAATATCAGTAACCTTACCAGCAGGAATATCGTTAAAGGTCCTTTTTATCTTTACCATTAGTCCACCAAACTACATCATTCTCAGCCGGAATTAATCTGTACTAATAATTAACTCAAACTGCAAGTAACGACTGATGTCAATTTTCTTCATTCGATTGACAAGAACCTGAACATGCCCGAGCTGATAATTAAGATTCTTTTATCTTAACATAGGGTTGAAGTAAGGTTGGGCACATTTTAATTAGTTCGATAGTTGCGCTGATGCAGGGGTCTTCCTGCTTTGTTGGAGTTTCTACTTGCTGTAACCACTTAAGGACTTCATATGGAATAGTGTAGTTGACTGGGACAATATTCGCCTCCGACATGGTACGATGAAGCTCGGCTGGAATGGTGTAAGCTTTAAGAACACATTTTTCAAATGCTATATCACTCTGCCTGTGAATGTACGATAGATCTTTTTCGTCTTCGTAATTCTCGCGCAATGTCACAGTGTATTCTTCGTAGCATGCTAGTTTCCGATCACCAAGAGGATCTTTTAATACCAATTCTATACCGACGCCTAACCCATTGAGCTCAATGGTGAATTCATCTTTAAGGTTCTGAGCTGCTAGCAGAAAAATAACTGGTGCAACAAGCCAGCTTACCAATATCCATGTTTTCAAGTGCAGCCCCAACTATCCTTGTTAATTACTTAATTATATTAATATTAACTCTCATATCAAGGGCCAATGTGTCTTAAGAAAACTGAAGTATTAGGAGGTAACGAAACTGTATTCAAACTGAACTATACCTCAACGACGCACAGATAAGGATTGCCTCTTCTATAAGTAACTATTTAATGAACGCATTATCGCTTCAAACTGTGCTTCGGTTACGTTATCACCATCTCCATTCGCCAATTCAAAAATTTTTCTGGGACAAAGACCTGATACAGATAAATGAACCCATTGGTGTTTCACATCCTCAATGGTGATTAATCTAGCCGAGTTATCCATTGCTGATTTCCCTAAAATTGCCAAGCGTAATCTTGTTGCTCTATCCAATTTTCCGTCAAGCAATACAAACGGTATAGCCATATTCAGTTTCCAATTATTCGCCTACTGCAAGGTCTTAATTTTTAAAGGTTACTAGTCAATTATGTTTTATTATTTAAATCTGCCCAACCCCATTTTAGTACTTTTTCACTATATTCTGCATCGACCACCATTCCAGTGGTTTCCGAACTGCATCTGACTGAGGCTTATCGTCAATGAATCTATGAGCAACATCTCCCCTCTTCATGTCATTTACATTTTGGTTAAGGTTTGTGTCATAATCCGACAATCTTTGAACTCGTAAGACTGTCATGTTTATGAAATTTTCTGTTATTAGTCTAAGTATGAATGCACAAAAAGCTGTTGACTGCTCCACTCAAATGAATGAGATGTCAACTTTCAGGCAATTTAAACACGGATGCAATCTGATTGTTGCTGGTGCTATCTGCGCCTTTAATTTTCATGCAAATGCTGCACCTGCGACCCATGCTCAAACAGAAGAGTGGCAGCGAGAGGTCAAGGAACAGCTTAAATTGAAGCTTGATGAGACAATGTCAGGCACCAACAGTAAGATTTACATCTCCAAAGAGCGAATGGCAGAGTTACAGAACCAGGCGAAAACTTTAGCCACTCAAGATGGAGCCTTTAACCGGCACCAAATCGGTCGCTACTGTAAATATGAGATTTCTTCATTTTGTCGCAATAAAGACCTATCCGACCCGACGCTAGGGGAGTGCCTTATAAATAATGTAGAAAATTTGGGCCCTCAATGTAAGACCGTCACTGCGGATGGGTTTACAGGAGAACCCACTAAAGGCGATTTATATCACCATGACGTGTTGATACCAGCCAGAAGTAAATTCTTTTATTTACCTAATATCCGAAGTATTGGGGTGAGGCTATCTCGCCCAACCACCTTCGATAGGCTCCAGATCAAAACTGAGATTACTTGGTACGAAGGGGGGAGCATCCGGTCATTTATTCCTGCAGATAACCCCGTGAAATATGGCTCTTTAACCTTTGCCCCTAGCCAAACACTTGTATTTTTCCCAAACGGGCAGGTAAAGAAAGGCGTTCTTTACGAAAGCATAAACATCGACAGCCTGCATTTACCTGCCGGAACAGAAATTCAACGAGCTGACCATCATTCTACTTGGTCTATTAAGCACTAAAACTTATCCACAATTTCGGTGGAAAACCAGTAAAGAAAGCTGTGACCAAATCAACGGGAACTTTATGAATAACAACTCTGAATCAAATGCAACTCAACAATCTCCGTTTATTGGATTGAGAGATAACCCGTCCTTCCAGCACTATTTGTTTAACATTATCTCTATTCTACTAAGCGCTTTAGCTATCACTTTCGTTGCTAGTGAAGGTGAGCCTCATGACGTGTCCGAACTTACTTCTCTGATTTATATGTTTACTGGGTCTCTTTGTTCGGTGATCCTGCTCATTCGCCCATTAGCCTTTCTCTCTGAAAGACGAGCTCAACCTCTTGGAACTGTTTTAATCCAGCTAATATCGTTTGTGCTATTAATGCATACCATCAAGAACGATGGCGACGGGCTGATTGAGTTAGGCAAGCAATACCCCACACATGTTTTTGCTTTTGGGCTATCGGTAATATTTGTTCTATTCATTAACAAATTGGGAAGCCGCTACTTCTATGTTCAAAATGAAGCGTACACTTCCGCAAGTTATTCAATGTGCACTCCCAAAAGTCAAATAAAGCCATCCCATCGTGATTTAGAAGTTGCTCGGATTCATGAAGCTGGCCACGCACTAATTTACGCAGCAACAAGTCCCTACCCATCAAATTTACAGGTAACTGTGTTCGAATCATTCCAAGGTTCCGGGGTTCTTGGCAAGACTACTTTCCCAAATACATGTCACATGTACTACCAGGCAAATGAGCTCAATATTTTTATGTATCTTACTCTTGCAGGTCTGGCTGCGGAAAAAGCCTACTTCAATGATCATTTTTCTGGTGGTTCGAGTGATCTTACAGTGTGGGAGTCGTTTGCAAATCAATACCTTGCAGGAGGTTTTAGCCAAATCCCTTACATTTTAGCGCCAAAGACTAAACAAGAAGTGCTGCTGAACTCAAACTCATTAAATGAATTGCGTTCATACCAACTAGATAACCTTCATGAATTTTTCGTCACTAACCGCGTGGTACTTCTTGATTTATCTCACGCTCTGAAGGAGGCCGGGTCAATCGATGCTGAAGCCCTAAGGCCATTCCTTGACAGGGTAGAACTTCCTGAGTGGTTACCTGAAGTAAATCTTCAGGATGAAATGAAGGTTTGATCAGAAGATTGTTGCATATACAGGGGCACATATTGCCCCTGTTTGTTGTTTTAAATGCCATCCTGAGGCATAAAAGGTGATTTGGTCACCAAGCCAAATTGGATGCTATTTACAAACCAGAGCGTTTACGGTTCTTAAGTAGGCGCTGATTCTGTCCATCAAGTTCAATACAGGGATACCGTATGCTAAATAATATGCCTCTTCGACAATCACACGACCATCTTCGATGTAGAACTTGATGTGCGGATGGAGTTTGTTCATTTGCATAACAACATCACTGGTGTAGTTACTTGAGTCTGGTAGAAGTGCCCTAACAACAAAGTAATCAGTTTTAGTCTCAGAGTCCCAACCATCAAATGGATTTATGTTCACCACACAAAAATCAGCATTTATGTCGCTGATTAATAGTTTTAGTACACCATGTTTACCGTCGACGGCGAAATTCAAGCCAGAATCCCCAAATTCAGGCACTATACTTTTGAAGAGTGACAACACTTCCTGTGGAAGAACTTCTTCCAATGCTGCGTCAGATTCAAATTCTTCAACAGCCAAGGCTGTGATTATCCCCTTGATATTAATTTCGCTTGTTTCGCTTTCTTGCATGACCTATCACCTTTTATATGTGCGCTACAAAGAAACCCTCTACTTCTTGCAGCACATCTATACCTAGCCAGTGCATTACTGCACCTGTGACCAAAATCATTGAGAACAGATACTCTATGAACCCTCCGGTTCGAAAAGTAACAGGACTCCTGAATGTTACTGTTAGCGGCCATAATAAACGTACACCAGCAGGTGTTAACGCATCTCCGATCAGATGAGCAACGAAGCCAAATGCTAAAGCAATTGCAACCGTTGACTGACCTGATAAAAGCCAAATACAACCGCCCAATGCCCAAATAGAATGAGTTATCCCACGGCTATGAGTACTCTCACTCCAAGGCAACACCCTCCGATCTCCTTGCAACAAACTTAATGGCACTGAGATAAATTTAACTCTGCGCCCCAGCAAGGAATCAGGGTGATCTATGTCCGGGAGCATTGCTCCCAGACCTACAACGAGTAATAGAAAGAGTGCTTCGAGTGGCTTTGGGCTTTGGTTTAATAAATATGGCTCAGCCAACAACCAACTAGCACAGGCAGTAACCACATGGTTTCTTCCAAGCATCTACCTCCCCCTATCAAATCGTGTTCATTGAGCTTGTTCCCAGCTCCAATACCTTATCTGTCTTTTCACCAACTTCTGATTGCGAATCTTCTTTGAAATTTTCCAAGGTACGCATATTACCTACGGCTTCTTTACGCTCATCTGCGCGACGACGGAGTTCAGCTTCAATTTCTGCGTATGCTTCTTTCGCACTAATCCGAGTTGTGTTAACAGCTTTTCTAGCAATGATTTCAGCTTGCTGTTCGAATGACAGATGAATCAGTGTGTAGACAGTGTATTTCCCATCATTTAGTTGCACTTCATTATCAACAGTGTTCACACCAACAATGTCGGCCGAATCGACAAACTTAGTCACAACAGACTCAGCATCTGACTCAACGTTTCCCTTTGAATCTGAACGCATGAATGCACGTTCACGGCCAGAAACTTCTTGATTTAAAGTTTTTGCCAGCGAGAACTCTGCATTGAGTTTTGCATGGTTCACCGAAAATTGAAGGTTATTGCTGGTGGCAGTACCTACTGCGTAAATGCCTGTACTATCGTTATGTGGCGGGTTAAGGAACCACTCAGGAACTGCCTCGAAGACTTTCTGTTCTTGAGCCACTTTAGCTTCATGAAGCTTTTGCTGTTGTTCCGCGTACTGTTCCATTGGTGAATTGCTTGAGCAGCCACTGACCAATAGACCAGAGAAGATTGCTGTAGCCAGAACTGTAATCTTAATATCCTTAATCATCATTTGTTCTCCGTCGAGTTGATTAACTCCTTCTATTTTACTCAGTTTGAAAATCGCGCAACCCCATGAGAAACAAGTGCCACAGATGAAATTCAAAACCTCGCAAATGCACCCACACTTAATCAAGGGGGGGCTGATTATGCCAATAAATTTAGAATGTGTAGTTAACAGATATGAAAAATTGTGAATAGCCAAACGAATCTACATGAAGTGCTTCCTACAGCCTCATAAAAAACTATTACATTCATAAGAGACCACTTTCGGCGCAACTCTAACACCTTCAAAAGTAGTTAGTAAACACTTTTAATCTATTGCGCGTTTTACAAGTTAAGCGAAGATTGATCTTAACAAGCTTACAAACTGACTTTTTTCAATTTAAGGCGTTTTAAATGACAAAGCCATTTCGTGATTTCATATCTGAACTAGAAGTGAAGTATGCAACTTCTTCATTTTTACTCTCTAAGTATGCTGGAACCCAAAAAGGTTATGTTGAGGCAGCAATTCGAGATACTAGTTGTAGCCTCCCTCTTAGGATGGCTGGCGCTGAATCAATAACTGATGCAGTTATGTTAGCGGGTAAGTTAGGAGTAAATCTTGACCCATCGGAAGGACTCGCTGAATTAGCGGCTTTTCAATCTAGTAGAACTAAAACAATAGGTTGCGTCTTAAACCTTAGTTTAGAAGGCATGATGGACGCTTTCTCACGAGTCAATGGGATGAAGGTCCACAGTTTGCAATCCGCAAACGATAGCCACCAGCTAAATTGGAAAGTTAATGAATTGAACGCATCGGTTTCAGTACCCAAACATCCGAAATCTGCACATAACTCAACAGGTGCTATTTGTGTCATTGAATTAGATACAGGTGACCGAATCCCAACAGTAATTAGACAAGATGAAATTATCCAATTAGCCAAATTAGCAAACCTTTCGCCAAATTCAGTATCTGAAGATTTTGCTCTTAAACAAGTTTTCAAGCGGGCTTTAAAGACCCTCGTTTCTCCATCAAACAGCCAGCTTAGTTATTTACAGCAAGCAGCAAAGTTGATTGACATATATCTATTTGAGCATTGATTTATTTGCCAAGAGAATTGCGCATCCTCACTTTAAACTAATGACAAAATCTGAACTCGAGACATAAGATCATGAACACATTCAAAAATGCATTACTAGCGATTGAGCAGGACTACCGTTCGATCGTAGCTTCAAACCGCTTCTTCCATTTAGATTTCGATGTAGAGTCTAAACTAGCTTTGCGAATCGTAGAAAACTTAGCTGATAGCCGTTTTCAACTTTCTAAGATTGATCCAAACAGCCTAGCACATGCTCTTTTTAATGCTGGCGCCCTTGGCGTGTCATTGTCGCCTGCCGTAGACCACGCGATCATTGCTGCAGAATTGACTGAGAATCGTGGCCGTTCAATTTGCCGACTCCACCTAACATACAAAGGCCTGCTGCACTTATGTTACGAAGCCGGTGCAATCTCGCATGTAACAACCTGGGTAATTCACCGGAACGACAAAGTGCGTTTGAGTAACGATATTACCTGTAAGCCTCAAGTTGACATTGAAGACCTATTCGGAGACCGAGGCCCGGTTGTAGGTGCTTTATGCACCATCTGTGTACCGAATGGAGATTACATAACTACAAAAATGTCCGCGGATGAACTTGATCAGGTTGCCATAATGAGTGGGAACGACGCATGGTTCGGTCCATTTGCAGATGAATTTCGGAAAAAGCAAGTTTTGAAGCGAGCATTAAGCACCATGGCAAGTACTCACCACGGCCGTTTGTCAGAAGCATCGAAGCACCTAAGTGAGGGAGATATGGATCTGTATGAGCGCACTGAAAGTAAGTCTACTCCGGCTAGTAATCTTCAGCTGTGTCCGACAAGAAATACCCACAATCATCAAACGCGAGGTGAAGCCGCATTTAGGTCTGGGAAAACTCAGAATGAAGTGCAAGTGGTACAGGGCAATAATTTACACCACCCTACCGGGCTCTACATTAATTGAAAAATGCAAAATTCATAAAGCCCAGTCACTTGACGGGCTTTTTTATTGGTTAAAAAAGGGCGATACATCTAATTGATAACTAATTGCATGAAGAGCAAATTCTTGAAATCAACAATTTATATTCGCTTGGGTACGAATCGAGTTCTATCGAATAAAAATAGGGACTTGCGCGATCAGCAACTTGGTTGAATCTATGGGTATCTATGTTAACGGGAACTTCAAAAATGCACAGACAAAACGGCGGCTCAGCTCCTATGCCGCAACCTTATTCAGATGGTCAACGGCAGCCTCACAATCATAATCAGCACGCATCACACGAGTTGTATGCGGCGCCAGGCTATCAAAATCAACAAAACCAACGACAAAATCATTGGCCACAACAAGGTAGCCCTGGGCAACGAAATCAGCGCCCTGTTGCTCAACCCGACTTCTCTGTGGTTAAGCGTATCTTGGAAAGCGCAAGGGACTGCTTTGAGAAGATCACAGCCACATCTGGGTTAGACATCAAGTTCTTTGAGGAATGCATTTACGCACAACAACTGATCGAAGCTAACTACAACAACTCAAAAGACAAGGCCTACACATTAGCATCAGCCCACGAAGATTCGATTCGAAATGCGCTGATCTTGGTTGCCAATAGTGGTCTTACTTTGAATCCTCAACTTGGACTTGCTTACCTAGTACCAAGATGGAACAACAGAGCTCAACGACTCGAGTGCCACCTTGAGCCGTCTTACAAAGGGTTGCGTCGCCTTGGTATAGACAGCGGCGCGATAGATTCAGCCGTTGCCGAACTTGTTTACGAACATGATGACTTCAAATGGAAGGACCGATTTTCCAAGCCACATCATGAGTTTGACCCATTCTGTATTGACCGCGGCCAATTGAAAGGAGGCTATTGCCTCGCCCGGCGGCTTGATGGAAGTTTTATTTGTACTCCAGTAAACATGGTTATGGTCAACAAAGTCCGCGCTCTCTCAAGGGGTGGAGTCTGGAAAGATTGGTTCGAGCAAATGGTAGCTAAGAGCATTATTCGTCAAGGGTTTAAAGATTGGCCAATCAACAGTTCAGGCCCAATGGCATTAAGGGGTATTGCAATGCAAGACTATCTTAAAAACGTCGATTCAAATACCGAAGAAATGGATGCGCTGAATCAAGGCAGTAGTTCAACTCTGCAGCATTTCAACGACCAGCATGTAGCATAAGATAACCCAAGACGAAGAAACACTTAGCCTCGAACTACGGGGCTAATAAAATGAGAACAAAATATGATTTCAGCGAAAGAAACTGACCTTCTGGCCCAAAAACTTATTACCATTTTCCTTAAAGATGTTGGGGTTAATTCTGCATCTGACGCTCAAAAAGCGCTTAATAAACTGGTTGCCGTCGCCACACAGTCAGTCGAAGTGGTTGTCGACCATAATGCTGCTTTGGACATGTTGGATGGAGTTCGAGCTGCAGCACAGACAAGACAGTACATTACTAATTTTGGTATTAGCCCATCAGCTAGCTCCATATTTTCAATCGCTCCCACAGCAATACAATGATGGTGAAAAATGAAACTTAAACTTGAGTGCTCAATTCTCTTTAAAAATGATAATGGCGACGCTGTAGAACTAAGAAGCCTGGAAGGTAAAAAAGGATTCCTAATTGAACTCATTTATACCAACGTTGCAGGAAATGTGACTAAAGATTTTAGTGAGCATACACCCTGTCCGATACCCGAAGGCAAAATCTATGCGGCGGTACTTCTTCAAGTTAGCACCCTCCTAAAGCAACAGTACAAAATACTTGATTCATCAATCCCCCTAGCATTTCCTGAGATTAGTTTTGATGACATTTCGCTACCGTTAATTGCACAAACAAAAGCTGAAGCAAGTAATTATGAAGTTTTAGCATCAACGGGTGGATACGTAGCTCAAGCGGTAACAGTTGGTGAGCCTGTTCGCTTGTACATTACCGCTAGCAATAAACACTTTGTGTGCATGAATGACAGGTTTGGCAAAGTAATGCCAATTCCTTGCATTTTGCTATCTACACTGGCCAGTTGGTTCGTAAATGGTGGAGTTTGCAATGCTATTTTGGAAGGCTATCTCACTCATCGAGGAGAGCTCTCGCTGACAGACATCCTCTATAACAATGGGTCTCTGACACAGCTTTCGACATTGGCTCGGTTTAAGATTTTATCCAAGGTGTCACTTCCAAAAGGATGTATATCGTTAGCACCATTCGGAACAAGCAAACAAGAATTTGATCAGCTAAGGCAGGCATGTTTCGATAGTGGGAAATCCATTATTCTCTCTGGAAACACTAATTTTAGTGAAGAAACAAAGAAGATCATTATTGATTTCAAAGAAGAAGCACAGCTGATGGTGATGGCCATCGACTACAACAAATACGAGGTAAAGCTTTGTGCAACCATAAGTAATGTTCCTATTGAATTGGGTCGCGCTCCGATTCCGAAAAAGATGGAACTACACCCATTAGACTGCGTTTCTATTAAGTATGGCAAAGTTGATGCTGGCCAACTTGTGCACGTTGAAATCATGACCAAACTTGATACAACAGAGCAAATCCCACTGGACCCAGTGCTCGCATATAAGCTGGGATTTAATATTCGACCAACCGAGGTAAATTCAAAGAACAATGAATCCCCACGACATATAGGCATACTTTCGGCATTGGATGCGGTACATGAATGATGTAAACTTCGCATTCAACAATGAGCGTTATATATGTCAGAACTAGCCAGTTATTCATCAATTGTAGTGTTGGGGGTCGGAACGTTGATCGCCCTCTATAAAGCATTCATCCCCCGACGCTCCTCCAGAACAGAGCAAAAGGAACAGGAGAATGCAACGAAATTCATGCGTAGAGCATTGCCAGAAGACGAATCTGAAAAAAAATTGTATCTGGCAATTCTTGAGCAACTAGGAGAATGCTTTCAAGTACAGTTCGGCACGAGCATCTCAACAGTGCTCGCCCCTGTGGGAAATTCAAACCTGCATGACTTGCCGATCGACATCCTGTTGGCTGACCCATCCTCACTTACTCCAAAGCTAGCGGTTTTCCTTACTGCCGGTGGCCGTGTTTGGTTGGGTAGCGGAAATAAGCAACTTGATGCTGTAAAGGCTCTCGGTGATTGTGGAATTCCTGTTATTAGCTTACCAAAGCAAGATTTTTACAATATCGATAAGCTGATAAGTGAAATACTCGACGCCCTAAGTCCGCCCTCTAAGAGGGAAGAGTTTTTCCAGAAAATTTGTGAAACAACTGAACCATAAATGGGCTAATCAGTGCCAATAAATTAGGTATCTGAAGCTTTAACAAACACTGCAGCCGCGGCGCTTACCAGTCCACCCGCGATCACAATGAGAAAATAACCGACCTGCTGTGTATCTGTTGGTTCTTCTTCGAAAGTGATACCGAGTGCTATCAATCCTCCGGTCAAAAGCGTCGCTGAAAATCGCTTAAGGAAAACTGGATATTTAAAGTAACTACAGAATGCAATGAAAACTATAGTGCTACATACAATCATGATCTCAACAAACAATTGAACGCCTCCTTATGGACATCATATTTTATACTGTTGCAAACCAGAGTCCGTTCAAGGTCTTACGCATTCTATATTTAAAGTGTTGTTTGCGTAAATGTATTTTTTAGGAGTTTAAGTCATGAACAATTTGTTCAACAGAGGTGAAGCTGCCAACAAGCTTGGGCATATGGCCTGGTGCGCCCTTGTAGCATTGCAAATGGCTCGAAAATACGATCAACTCCCCATTAATAATAGAGTAAAAGCTAACAAGTACCTTGGGAATTGGGCGAAAAAGGCTCTACGCGAAACTCGCTTCGGCATTATCATGAATAAGGAACTTGAAATCTGGGTTCACACGGGACTCATGAACGCCGGCATTTCAAATTTAGAGAAAAATCTTGAAAAGGTGTATCAACAGCATATCGAGGTTTCTCGAAAATCAGCCTGTTTTCCTGCAAGCTTTAAACGGCGAATTCAGAATGCCGCGGGAGAACTGACAAAGCTTGGATGGGATATCAAAATTGGGCTCATCCGAAACTGGGAACATGAGGGGGAATTCGTCCCTGAGAATGAGCATACTGCCATCATTCTTAAAGAGCATATTGATTTGTTTGACAACGTTGGTCGATTCGATAAACCAATAGCATTAATGGTAATCAGCAATGATGTTCAAACATTGATAGATATTTTTTATCACTCAGGCATTCTTTTATACCGCCAAGGGCGAAATACTATTAACGGAAGGAAGCAATACAACTTCAGCATCTGGCCTGGCAATCAAGCGCCTCAAATGCTGAAAGCTGAACTAATCTCATAACCCATCTGACGGCCCGATATTCGGGCCATTCATGCAAAGTAATCAACCTCTTCACCTCTTTTATATCGTTAATAAGACGATCGGTATATACTACCGTCAATTATTTGGCATATCGAAATTGCTGTGTTGGGGAAATTTCATATGAGCTATAAAGCTCTCATTGTTGAAGACGATCCAGTTTTACGGACGAAAATAGCTCACTATTTTAAGGAAGAAGCCCAGTATGAAGTCTTCCAAGCCGACAATGGTGAGAAAATGAGAACGATACTCGCGGAACATCGTATCGACCTTATTTTACTAGATATTAATTTACCAAACGAAGACGGTATTCTGCTCACAAGGCATCTACGTGCAACATCTGACATAGCAATAATTATGGTCTCCGGCCGTAAAGATCCAATCGACCGTCTATTAGGGCTTGAGATGGGAGCTGATGATTACGTTACTAAACCGGTTGAAATGAGAGAGTTACTTGTCCGAGCTAGGAATTTACTCTGGCGGATACAATTAACACGCGACGCACTTGAGAAAGCTGAAGCAGCATGGGCACAACTTGAAAAAGATGAATCTAAATTCCATTTTTTGGACTTCGTTTTTGACGTACAAAAAAGGCAACTGTTCAAATGTAGGGAATTGGGCAGTCAGTTAGTTACTGAAGAAGTCAAAGTCACTAAAGCAGAATACGAGTTGCTGGTAGCGTTTATCACTCATCCAAATAGAATATTGGGCAGAGAGCGCCTTCTTAATTTGATATCTCATAGAACCGAGTCTCCTAGTGACCGTACGATTGATGTGCTAATTCGAAGACTTCGAAACAAGATGGAGATAGATGCAAGAAACCCTAAGATTTTTACCACTGTACATGGTGAAGGCTACATGTTCGCGCCAGAGGTATTCTAATTTTGTTTTTTCCGTGAGACATAGTAATTGGGCTGAAATCCTGCTTCGTTTAAGATAAGCGAAGAAAAATCCCGCAAATTTTCTTGATTGTTCTTCAACACATCTGGCCCCATATTTCTTCAGTGTTTTTACGATCATGGTGACGAACATCTTTGTTTACTGAAAGCATCCCTAGTGCAACCATTTGGTCTGTCATAGGTCCACAAAATTTGCCTCTGATTAATCCATTTTAAGCTGAAAATCCTAGGCAATCGCTCGAAAAGCAAGGACATTCACGCGGTGAGCTAACACATAAATTAACCGCTGTTTCGAAGTTCCCTAACGGATGCGCAATTTTTCTCGCACATTTGAGATTGACTCGAATGGAGGTTCGAAACACTTTACAGTCCCTGCTAGGCATGATCCTGATAGTTATTGAACTGCAACTTTGAAGCTTATTGCGAAAGTGCAAAGCATATAAATGAATTGCTGTTTTATAATCGTGCATATTCGGTTCAATTGCCATTACGTCTTAATTATGTCTTTTGTGCCTTTATTATCGAAAATTACATTCTGATGGAGAAGAAATTCTGAACATAAATTTAAGCATCGGACCAAGACTAATGGTCGCTTCCTTAGTTATATTTTCGCTTTATGGATTGGCTTCATTTGTCTGGTGGTATTCCTTTGCAAATATTAACGCCCAAGAGAAGACGATTGTTGAAGATACATTCCCTGGTCTTTTGATGGCAAAAAAATTAAACGAACTTAATGACAGACTTATGTATACAGCTCTGTTAATGAGCGCGGCTGATAACGATCGCGAACTTTCTGATAACAATGATGCAATATCAAAGCTTTCAGAAGATCTACATCAAATAATAACTCAGCTCGAACCTCGTTTGAAAAATGATTACTTAAAAATAACATTTAACAGATTCGTAAATGAACTCAATGGTGTCTCTTTAACTGCTCACAGACTCGTATCAATTGAGAATGAGTTATTGCATATCGGGGCAGAAATTGGGACATCAGTAGCCTTTATTTCCGAAGCTGCTGCAGAGGAAACCACAAAATCAAGGTATTCAGTCGATTCTTCTATATCAGGTCTAAATTTGCTAATTCAGACAAGGAAAAATAATGAAGAGTTGTATAGGGCATTGAATTATTTACGTGATGTAGAAATAGACATGGCGTACCAAATGGTTTTTATTAGTTTTGCTGGACGAAGTATGGAAGTCCAACTTAATGAAGCCGTTCGTGCAAATTCTCACAAGCAAGTTGATGATTACCAACGCCATATCCTACGTCTTCTATTGGAGGTTGAAAATCGAGTTGACTCTATTTTAGACCCATATAAAAAAGCCAAACTAATAGATGCAACAAATCGGATAAGGGGAAACAGTGAAGTTTATTTCAAGCTGCTCAATGCCCGCATTCAGACTCGTGACCAAATTACTTTAAGACAGATTAACCAAACCAAACTCCTCGAGGAGCTAAGTTCGAAGGTTGAAACAATCGTTCGGAATGCTCACCTTGACGCCAAAGAGTCGATAGCTAGCGTTTCAAAGATAACGGAACAAACACTGAGAATGCAGACGTATTTCTCTATTTTCTTCTTTTTGGTTTACGCCCTTACCATCAGGGATATCTATCAAAATGTTATCAAGCGCCTTAACGATATGACCGCAGCCGTTAGAAAGCTTGCAAATGGTGACCTCGGAGTAGCAATACCACAAGGCGGAGAAGACGAAATTTCTGAGCTATCTAAAGCTCTCCAAGTTTTCAAAGGCACCGCTATAGAACTTCAAGTGCATCAAGACGAACTTAAGAACATTGTGCGGATACGAACAATTCAGCTTACAAAAGCTAATGCAGCACTTGAAAAGGAAGTCGGAGAACACGCTAAGGCCAGACAGGAGGCTGAGACGGCTAATCGTGCTAAGTCAGCCTTTCTTGCACACATGAGCCATGAAATCAGAACTCCGATGAATGGTATTGTTGGTACACTAGCCCTCCTGGAGGAAACCCCGCTTAATAATGAGCAAAAGCAATATGCGCTAACAATCTCGAAGTCAGGCACCATTCTCATGGGCATTCTCAATAACGTGCTGGATTACTCCAAAATCGAGACTGGTCACTTTGAGCTCAACGAGAAATCTTTCTGCATTCGGGACACAATCGAAGATGTCATGAAAATGATGAATGCCCGGGCCCAAGAAAAAGGGATTCAAATGTCGTTTACCGTTGGTGATCAAATTCCTGACTGGCTTTATGGCGATCACGGGAAATTAACTCAAATACTCTTAAATCTCGTTGGGAATTCAATCAAATTCACTGACAGCGGCAGTGTCAGCATATCAGTCCAAATTCGGAATGAACCACATGATGGCCATGGATTATATTCGTTTGAAGTTTTGGATACGGGCACAGGTATCTCGGAACATGAACTGAACAAAATTTTTGAGCCATTTGAACAAACACAACATTCTGCTGGTGGCACTGGCCTAGGACTTGCAATCAGCCAACGGTTTACCGCGATGCTGGGGGGTGACCTGAAGGTCAAAAGTGAACTAGGAAAATGCACAACCTTCGAATTTATAATCCCCCTTAAGCTTGGAGAGCCTAGCGGTCAAAAGCAGGGCCAAATCAGCCATTGTGAAAAAGTACCTGAACTCAACATCCTTCTGGTTGAAGATAATGATACGAACGTTATGGTAGCAAATGGCTTCCTTAAGAAGCTTGGCCATAAAGTAACCACTACCATGAATGGTGAACTTGCAAGGAAGGCTATTAGCGGTACCGAATTTGACATGATTCTAATGGATATTAACCTCCCTGATATTGATGGGGTATCTCTAACCGCTGAACTACGCGACATTGCTAAACGTAGAATTCCAACCATCGCATTTTCTGCTCATGTTTTCCGTCATGAAGTCGAAGCGTACTTGAATGCTGGCTTAGATGGCTTCATAGGGAAACCCGTTAAAATTGACGTTTTGACAAGGACTATTTCCCAAGTCTACTTTCTCGAGAAAGCATCCACCCTGCGGTCTGATGAACCGAACTATCTTACATCTGCGACAGAAGTTCCCGAACATACTGAACCATTGTATGACCCGGCAATTCTTAATGCCGACTTAAGTGTATTAGGCAGGGAAATGGTCATCGAAATTGTTTCGACCTTTATAGAACACACAAAATTCCTATACGAAAAAATATTGAGCGAAGACAATACGTATGAGCTTGAGAAAGCCGTCCACAGCCTTAAAAGTTCTTCTGGAACCGTGGGCTTAATTGCTCTGGAAAAGGCCTGTGAGGCATTGGAGAGAGCCTGTAGGACAAATGAAGATGCCTTAGTGATAGATAAGCACGTAAAAACAGTGCTACTACTCTACACGCCCTCTGTAGATCAGTTGGCAGAAGAATTCGAAATAAAAAAAAACCAAGGGTGAATGCTGTTGCATTCTGATGTCCGAAAACATCCCCTTGGTTTTTAGTTACTTCTTGATTATTAGAGACTGGCATTCGGGAACTCATGCAGAGTTACCGGCCATGCCTCAGGTCGATTTATCTACATCAACATTTTACTATTGTTGTAGCTTTCTATGACTGCTAAGCGGAGCCTTAGAATTAGTTTGCTGTTTTCATTGACCCGAAGGAAGGAATAATCCAACCAGGGTGAAATTGTTAGAAAATTTAGAGAAATTAGCTTTGGGACGCGACAAGCTCAACGTGATCTTCCGGCGTCCAATTGTCATCGAATGACTCTCTAAGTGAAGTTTGGTCTATGCTGCCAATTTCCACCCCGATTCTGTCTTTCAACAGTTTTGCTACTTCTCTTTTGAAATTAATAAAGTTAGTAAATTGCATAATTACCTCAGAGTTGAATCGTGCTAACTAGATGTTTGAAAATCCGATGGAAGCTGGCAAGCTAGATAACTCCAAGCCTGACCACATTGCAAAATCACGAGCCGCGGCAATTTGTTCAGCTTCTTGAATTAAAAGCGCTTCAACCCTTGCTCTTTCAGCTTCAGCCTCACGTTCTGCAACTGCCCTTTTTTCAAGGTATTCTTGACGGAGGGCTTCTTCACGAGCTGCTTTACGTGCATCTCTTTCGACATTTCGCCTGTCTAGTAAGATTCGAGCTTCATCAACTGCCAAAGCGACCTGTGTACGCACTTCGCATCCGTAATTTCGCATCAATTCTTCATCTTTGCTCAGAATGCAATTTCCAAGATAAGTCGTTGCAAGGGGTAAATCTGAATCCTCATCACACAGGTCGAATAATTCGACTTTCAGTTCAAAGAATTTATCTCCACCATTAATTATTCCTTGCATGACCCTGTAATCAAACTCCAAGTCTTCTTCATCATTTGACCCAAATAGATCAAACCAATCGGAATTTGTCTTGCTGACGACAAGCTTGAGTCGACCCAGACTACGCTCTATTGCGACTTCAGGTTCATCAACAGACGGTGTTGCTTCAAGATACTTATAACCTTCGTCCATCAAGCGACGCTCGATTGATTTCAGGTCATCATCAATACTACTGATAAACACTTCACATGCAGCCATTTCAAAGCTGGTTAGTTCAGGGTCACAGTTGTAATCACACAGTTCTGCGCAATATTTTCCACCAGCACTCACTACAACGCCCTTACTAAGTGCCCGTTTAACGGCTGCTTTGTGTTTTCCAGCCATAATACGATCACACAAGATAGTTGCATCTGCTTCGCAAATGATGGCATGAGGGAACTCTATTCCATCACCTTGGCAATAACTTAGTTGCCAGCCAAAAGCATTCTTATTAGCGATGTCATCATATCCAAGCTTAGAAAGTTCGTGTTTGAAGTAAGCGGTTAATGTTTTTAAAGTCATAATTCCTCCACAGATTTATTTTGTGAAGGGACAAGGCAATCCCCTTGAGGAGAATGGCTTTCCCCTCAAGGGTTTTGGTTTATATAAATTTATCGAATCGATTTCATCATGCTATTGCTGATGAAGGCTTGACGCCGACCAGAGCGCTCGTAAGCACATAGATCAAACGTCCATACCTTCACAACACACTTAACTTTGTGAATAAATGGTGACTTCGTAAAGAACTCTCTTACCATCACTGTTGAAGTTGGCTTTAACATGTCAGTACCAACCATTGGGCAAGTAGATCCACCAGCTGCAGTAATTTGTGCATCTGTAGACTTCCCTCCCCAAGGAGCCGGTACCGGGTTGAAACAAATATCGTATTCATCTTTCGAATCGTTTTTGAATCCCAAAATCACACCGAACGAACCAGCTGGCGTATCCGATGTGTAAATTGAATCTTCTACTTGAACAAAATCTCCGGGCATTGGAGTACAAAACAAATCGTTAAGTACACATGCTGGAGTATCGTTGGCCGCAGTTTGGTTAGTTGTTTTCATAGCTATCCTCCACAAGAATGGTGCAGAGGGCTTATTGAACACACTTTCCCCCAAGGGCAGCGGTTCAGCCCTCAAGGGTTTAGGTTTAGGTTTTAATCAATTAAATAGGCTTAGTAGATGCCGAATAAATTAAACAACGCGTAGATAGGGCGTGAAATAATGTATCCAGTTGGTATACAAGCTGCTAGTAAAATGATGTCCATGATTGCCTCCACAGGAAGTTGAGAGGCAATACTCCCGACTGGAGTAATTGCCCCAGTTGGGTTGGTTTTTTTTGATTAAATTATGAAACTCTCATGCCCGCATATCTGCGCTTTTCATGCAACTTTGGTAACAAATTGATAGCGCGGCGCATGACCTCCTCCATCAGTTTGTTTTTCCCAGTAAACCAAGTAAGCCAGCTATCCCAGTTCATTGGTTCAGTGCCATAAGCAGGATTCTCGAATATGGAAGAAGTTACATTTGCATCGGTTAAGAGATTTGTAACTTTAACAATCAAGTCATCTGGTGATGATATGATGTCAAATTCGATTGGTTCCTGACTGATCAGCTTAGATGCGTTTGCAGCATTGATTTCCTTAAAACTATTGCAACTTAAGCCTTCGATGATAAAGAAGCGGCAAGATGGGTCATTTCTGATGTAGTACTCTAAGTGGACTGGGTTCGCACCTTTTCGCAATGGAAAAAGTAGTGAACCACTATCTCGAAGCATCCACACATACTTGACGTTTTCGTACTTCTTCAAGATCTTAAAATCAGCTTCAACATCTTCCTTATAGAAGCGCGGGAGCTCGATTTGTTGGACTTGAGCATTCATCATTTCAATAGTTTTTTCGATAGACATAGTAAATCTCCACGGTTTTCAGTTTGGTAAAATCGAGGGATTACTACCCCGAGGGAAAGTACCCCTCGGGTTGGTTTGCTACAATTTAAGCAGCTCGATTACCCCTTGTCATAGAATCTAGGGTATTCATAAAGTTGCCTCTGTGTAGGGGTTCATTAGAAAAGCAGAAGTAGCCAAAATCGATGTACAGTTCTTCATCGCAGAGCATTTCTTTGATTCTGGTAAAAACTGCAGGGTTAACACCAGTACTTGCATTTTCCAAAGCATGTTCCGCAAGAGCATCTAACTCAAAAGTGCTAAGCATTCGTTTATCATATTCAATGTTCTTAGCGTCACAGACTTGGCAAAAATCCTGGTCGCATGAGTGATGTCCGCAATGCTCACAATTAAGTGTATAGTCCTTATTTATTGAGCCACTATGGCATGTTTCAAAGATATGCTTTATCGCTTGCATATTGCAGCAAGGGCATTTCTCTTCGTAACGGTTGCCATCATGGTCAACAACGTGTTCGATGATGAATTGATTGTACTCGGCTGGGGTCATTATTCCTGACATGGTATTTCCTCCACAAATTTGGTTGATTGCAAAGGGAAACACCAACCCAAAGGGTTAATGTTACCCTCTGGTAGGTTTATATGCTTGCTTAAAGACTAAGATAGAACTTCGTGTTTGAGCCCTGTAAAAAATGATGAACCGTCGACCCCGCAAGTAAGCTCCCAAGGAACATTAAGCGGTGAACACGGCTCTCCATCTCTTGTATAAGTATGTAGTTCATAACGAGGCAATCTGTATTTTTCATACTGATGCCCATGATCGATAATCACATACTTTCTACATTCTTGGTCTTCTACATACAGTCGGCAGTTTCCCGAATCATAGGAAATTGCCGTAAGTTGCTTTGGTACAGACATTTACTTTCTCCATATTCACATTCTTTGTTAGACATCAATGTAAGCGACCAAATAGATGGCTTACGACTTCTATTTCAAAGCTTCGGAAATAAGGAGGTCCCCCATTCGATCTGCCGCTCTTAGGAATACACTCAAAGTGAAGCAGGCCGAAATTGGATCCATCAAATGAGAGAATGTCTCACCCCAAAAGGCTAATTCAACCCCGACAAAAATCAGTTGGATAAAAAGATATACACCTAGGTAGAACAAAAACAGTTTTGATGTACTGAATTGACAAAGGACGAACAACTTTCGTTCAAAGCTACCCTCTATCTTCTTTAAATCCAAACCGTTACGGATAAGCTGGACTGACTTATTAGATTTCAAAGCATTAGTAATATTGCGCATGTTGTTGTTCCTGACGAGTTCGATTAAGCATGTTGTAGAGTAGATAGGAGCTGGTTGATTTCTGTTTGAACAACAGAGCCATCAAATTCACCCCGAACACTCTTTAACTTTTTACGGATAGTAAGACGTAACTTGGCAAGCATCGAATCGCGCTGGCGCCAATCTACATAACCATTCTCATCAAACTCACGAATCACTTCAGTAGCTACATTTCGAATCATGGCATTAAGGCCTTCATCAATTTGCTGCTCTTCTGAAGCTTCAGGCTTTGTTTCACATGCCTCGGTATTTTCATAAATAAGCTGTCCATCTTCCATCTGCCTTAGGGCCTTACGGAGATAGTCAACATCCTCAACCTTTGAAAGGCCAAGAACGTAAGCAACGTGTTGAGCTTGCTTACTCAGTTCTTCTTCAGATAGTTTCTTTCTGATTAATATTGAATCTTCATCGACTTCAACAAAGTTACCCCCGGCCATCAATGTGTTAAATACATCATCACCAGAACTTTGTTGGCGACTACCATGTTTCAACTGAAAACGGCTGATATTGGTAATTCGCTTCTCAGGTGGTAATCCTTCGATTGTACGTTCAAGAGTGGTGTAACCCTCTTCGATCGCATGAATCACAGTTTTACTTTTGGGGTCTACGAAAATACGAGTTAGATTTGTCATAGGTGCTAATCCACAGTTTTATGAAATTCGAGGAAAACACCTACCCAAAGGGTTGATGTTTACCCTATGGTTTAAATGGTTTGGTTTGTACTTGCTTAGTAGGTATGAACGGATTTAGTCAATCTCGGAATCATCCGAAACAAACAGGTCAACCTGCGTGTCTGATTTTTCACTGAATAAAGTATATAGCGCAGAAAACTCAGAAGATTCACGGAGCTTAGATAAACAGGCAGCCGCTTCAACTTGAGAGCTATATTCCTTTCCATCTGCAGTAAGCTTATGGATGCGATCTTCAAATTCAATATAAACAGAAAACGTCATATCATTTTTCTGAGCAAGGTTCTCATCTGGTACATCTAACAACTTTTTCACTTGGGTTAGTTCGTCATCAAGACACCAAGTAACATGTGAACGAGATGGACTTGTAACTGCGTGAATCACAGTTTTTAAGTCCGTCAAGGTAAAGGAAGTAACAAGACGATTTACTCGAAGGTGTCCGAGATGTCGTTCTTGTTGGTCTTTACTCAAGAAATGCTTCGCTTCTTCACGAAGGCGTTCAGGTATTGCAACAATTTCATCGATGAAACGCTGTGTACCTGACATTTGCTTGATAACATTTTCGTTGAAAAATGGGTAGTGTGAGATTGGTTTGATGTTCATAGTTTGCTCCACAGTGATTATGAGGGAAAACTATGCCCTTGAGGGTAGTTTCCCTCTTGGGTTGGTTTAATAAATATTTGTATCGTTAGGCGAAAGCCTTTAGACACTCTTCACGACAGTTTTCTACGTTCCAGAGCGGATCGTTAATGCTTACATCTACTTCTTTATCTAGTTCAGGATAAGCGATGCTTACATGAGTGCAATATAGAAGGTATGGAATGCATTCTCGGCTAACTGAATGGCAATAAGCGCGGTTAACTTCAAAGGCGTTCGAAATTGAAGATTCAAGCATGGCAGCACCAATAAATTTTTTTCCGTAATAGAAATAAGCTACTGGTTGTGCTTGCTGAGATAGTGTCATAGTGTTTCCTCCACAGTAAAAAGTTACCGAAAGGAAATACAAATATTAAATCCTTTAGGGGATTAAAATGCATCCCTTAAAGGTAACGGTTTTGGTTAATATCCTATCTATCCGTTGTTAACGAGTAGACAGTTTTAATTTGTTCAAAATGGGTGTTGAACAGGTCACCAGAACTAATTTTAGAGTAGTGTTCCACCTACTTAACTCAACCAAAGCCATCACAGAAAGAATCTGAAAGGGTCTTGGTTGACATCCTTACGAATTAACAACAATCAGCAATCCAAGAGAGGAAGTGAAAGGAAGCATTAAAGCTTCGAAATGGTAATCTGCAAGGTTTTGTAAAGTCGTAACAAAAATGTTTTAAATAAGACAGAGACTATCCCATTTAAATCATTCTAGCTATTGGACACAAGCCTTGAGAGCAAAAGCTCTCAGGGTTTGTGCTGCCAGGAACCGCATCTTACTAAAGTTCTTGGTCGAGGTCGATCCTAATTAAACGCATTATTGTGAACGTGTAAGATTCCAGCACCCACACATTACATGAGACTCACAGCGTATTACTCTAAAAATGAAATTTATAGCTCTTCTGAAAATACTTCTAACAATTCAAAATCCCAGAATGCCTTACCAATTAGACCTAATGTTGTCTCAAAAACAACGGCCATTTTGCTCATGCTTCTCGGGTTTTGATACAGGCGCACAGACAGGACTTTATAACCTGCGGCACCTGAGCTATTTTCAAGAACACTCCAGTATGAGTAGTGACTATCATGCGGCGTAGCAGTGAACACCACGCGAGCAAAGAAATCACCAGCTAAAAGCCCTGTCCTGGATTTCAACAAACTCGCCACACTCGACAATTCACTATGCAGTTCCCAATTGAATGAATCAATCTGGTTTGCCATTGTACGATTATGATTTGAGCATGAGGAGTCGGCAAAAAGTGAATAAAATGTGTTAACCAAGGTAGGTTTGAGCCAGCCCTTATGACACGTTCTATTGCCGGTAGCAACTAAACTTCTCTTCATCACAGAGTGTAGATTAAGCATGGCAAACACCCACAAAATCGGCACAAGCATTAACAGGTTTATATTTCATTTATTTCCTCCGAAATGATTCGAGCGGAGGTAAACGCACCCGACTGGGAGCGATTACCCCAGTTGGGTTGGTTTATTGATTTATTGGTTTATTGCAGCTTTTCAAGCTTCTTGGTGATGAGGGAAGGACTAAATTTCCCAGACCATTCAAGCTGCTTTTCAAGTTTCACTGATTTGCGCATTATAAGGCGTTTACTTTGCCCGTTTAACTCTTTGTGCGCTCTGCAATGAAGCTCCTCAACTGCTAACAAAAAGAGAATATCGCTCATTGCTAATTTCAAATCCTCTTTGAGCTTAATTTTATTAATTAATTTTCTACCTAGGGGTTCTAGGGATTTTCCGTCCAAAAACGACAAAGTGCTCTGGAGGCCCCGCCGTCTGTGGCCTCCAGAGGGGTATTACTTTTTTCGAGATCCCTATTTGGGCTCTGTTTGAGTAAGATTTAGTCTTTTTGGGCTAAATCCATGGCATTCGAAGAACGTGTCCAAATCTTGTCCGAGGCAGAACAAGATGAGTTATATGGACCCCCCGCTTTCACCTCCGCCGACCAACGCTTCTTTTTCTCGCTGAACGATAAGGAACTGGCGATCGCTAAAAGCCTCCGTCATCGGGGCCAGCGTTACATGCTGGTGGTACTGCTGGGCTATTTCAAAGCCAAGCCGGTGGTGCTGAATCCCGGCTTTCATCAGATCAAGCAGGACCTCAAATACGTTTATCAAACCGTTCTACCAGGCCCAGGCTGTAGACCCTTTAATCTCACGCCAAAAGAGAACGAACGGATTTACCAACGTGTTTTCCAGCTCTGCAACTACCAGCGCTGGAATGTCAAAGACCATGGAGCGGCGTTGAGAGATTACTTATCCCAGCAAGCCAGAGCCTGGACAGCGCCTAGGCACCTCTTCGATGCGGCCATTGAATATTGTTCGGGGCAGAAGATCGCAATCCCTGCCTACAGCACGCTGCAAAAGATCATCAGTCAGGTGGTGGGAGACGAACAGGAACACATGGCCGCGCACCTTGAGCGTGCAATGTCACGCGGTCTTAAGCAAGCACTGGCGGAGCTCGTGAACGGCACAGGTCCACTGCCGTTCCGACAGTTGCGACAATCGGCTCGTAACTTCACCGGAACCGAGTTGGAGAAAGAACTGATTGTCTATCGCCATATCCAGCATTGGATGCCGGAAGTGGATCTGCTGTTGAGCACGCTATCACTGTCGCAGAAAAATCTGCAACACCTGGCAGAGAAAGTCGACTACTACGGTGCCAAACTGAAACGTCAAACCGTAGGCAGCCAATGGCTGTATTTATTGTGCTATCTTCAAACGCGATGGCAGCAAGCGCTGGAACGTATTGCCGATGGCTTTGTGCATCATGTCAGACAGACCAAACAGAAGGCAAAGGATTATGCGCAGGAAGCGGTGTTTAAGGATTGGCAAAAAGCAGCTAAAAATGTCAGCAAGGCAGCTGAAGTACTGCACCTGTTCATTGATGACAGCATTGATCTGCAACTACCGTTTGCAACAGTAAGACAGCAAGCACTGAGCCTGCTGACCAAAAGGGATCTGGAATCTGTATGTCTCTTCCTGAACGAGCAGCGACGATCGGTCGATGAAGCCATGTGGCAGTACTGCGACGAGAAAGAAAGTCTGCGGAAAGGTTTGCTGCGAGAGTTGTTCCTATGTCTGCGCTTCGAAGGCTGCGACGGCACCCAGCACTTAGCGGCCGCCTTGGCGAAAACACAAAACGAACTCAACGGCCAGGACGCTCAGTTGCAAACTGCCGACACCAGACTCCTTTCCAAAAAATCACGTGAATTCCTGCTGGATGGTGAAGGGAATATCCTGATCGATCGTTATGAGTGGTTCCTCTATCAACAGATTCCTGATCGCCTGAATGGCCAGCTGACGCTGCCTGATATCACTAAATACCGGGCACTCGACGCCGACCTGATCGACGGGGAACATTGGCGAAAAAACAAATATACGCTGCTTCAACAGAGCCATTTTACAAAATTAGCGGAGGAGCCTGAAAAGCTGATCAAACAGATGGCCATGGAATTGGATACCCGTTTGTACGAAGTCGGCGAATATCTTGAACAGGAAGACAACCGGAATATCATCTTGCGTAATCCGCAGGGTAAACGCTTCTGGCGCCTGCCTTCGGCCAGCAAACATCATCTGGTCAACAATCCCTTCTTCCAGCAAATTCCCACAACGGGGATTGCGGATGTACTGCGCATGGTTGATCGTGACACCGGTTTCATTGACTGCTTCGCTCATGTGCTGGGTTCCCAATCCAGAAGCCGTTCCCATGAATATGACCTGTTGGCAATTCTGGTCGGCAATGCAACCAATCAAGGCATTTACGGCATGGCACAGATCTCTGATCGTACCTATGATCAGCTCAGCACTATCCAGGCGAACTATCTTCGCCTGGAAACATTGAATGCTGCTAACGACAACATCAATAACGCGACAGCCAAGCTACCCATCTTCCGGTACTACAACATCCAGGAAGATGTGATCCACGCCAGTGCCGATGGTCAAAAGTTCGAAGCCCGGCGCGAGACCTTCAAAACCCGTTATTCGTCGAAGTACTTTGGCACTCAAAAAGGTGTTTCTGCCATGACCTTGATCGCCAATCACGCTGCGATCAACGCCAGAGTGATCGGCGCCAACGAACATGAATCGCACTACATCTTTGATTTGTTGATGAGCAATACGTCAGACATCATTCCGGATGTGCTCTCAACCGATACCCATGGGGTGAACCATGTGAACTTCGCGTTACTGGATCTGTTCGGATACCAGTTTGCCCCACGCTATGCCCAGGTTGGCAAAGTGATCAATGACATGTTTGATGTCAAGGAAGACAAAGAACACCGAATTCAGCTGTGCTTAAAAAAGCCAATCAATACCCATCGTATTGCGCAGCACTGGGATACCATCCAACGGATTGCAGTATCACTTAAGCAGCGGAAAACAACGCAAGCCACCTTGGTGAGAAAGCTCTCGGAGTACAAGCGCAATCACCCGCTGCTGGAAGCCCTGACGGAATACAATCGCCTGGTGAAAGCGAATTATCTACTGTGCTACATCGATGATGCCAGTTTAAGAAACTATGTTCAGCGCGCGCTGAACCGGGGAGAGGCCTATCACCAACTGCGTCGGGCCGTGAGCAGCGTCAATGGGGATCAGTTCCGGGGCAGTTCAGACGAAGAAATCCAGCTATGGAATGAGTGCGCTCGCCTGGTCACCAATGCCATCGTTTACTTCAACTCCAGGATACTCAGCCAGCTGTTGACCAGCTTCGAATACCAAGGAGATACCAAGAGAATAGATATCGTCAAACAGGCATCCCCTGTGGCCTGGCACAACATTAACCTCAAGGGGACTTACCACTTCGAATTGAGCGAAAAATTGCCAGATCTGGAGGAGCTTATGCGCTCAATCGAGGGATATTTACCCGTCAGCGAAAAGTAATACCCCTCTGGAGGCCACGGACGGCGCGGCCTCCAGAGCACTTTGTCGTTTTTGGACGGAAAATCCCTAGAACCCCAGATTGGAAAGAGTTGGTCGAGCACGGTTTTGACGATATTGACCCGCAAGGCTATTTCACAGGCAAGCATCCGAAATTACGAGGTAAATAATGGCAAAAAAAGTCAAGAAACATGACGGGCGCTCATCGGACTTAACGTTTAAATGGATGCTCACCACCCTTGGCCCTGAGTGGGAGCAATGGCAGGAATTAGCCGCTGAGTGGATGGCGATTCAACATGTGGGAGTTAACAAAAAGATTTACGCGTTGAGGCGTTTTTTTGAGTCCTACTTGTTGGAGTGCGCTCCCTATGCAACTGATATTGGTCTGTTTTTCAAGGGCTACAATGGTCATATCTGCTCCACTGAAGAGCTAGAAGCTAGATTGAGAAAAACTCTTAACGCCCCCGCCGAATTAACAATGTCTATCAACTACCCCTGTGACTTCATTAATTACGTCATTGAGCATCATCTATCTCAAGAAGATGATAGCGGCAACTTAATGCCACTGGTTCGCAATCCGCTGAGCAAAATTAAGATCCAACAATCACACACTGAAACCGTGCGTAACCCACTTCAGTATCGTTACATCCAAGACCTGCGCCAAATTCTGTGCCCATTGCCAGATAAAGCGGAGCTGACGGTGATTGAGCAAAACCTACCACAAGGCGAGTCGTTACTGCCTAGCTATCACTACCGCCATTTCAAGCATTGGGCATGGGCACAAGAGCAGACAGGGCAAGGCAAACAGGGTGGCGATTGGTTTGAAGTAGAGCCTGACTTGATTGACAAAACCGACCCCGATTGCGTGTGACGCACTAAAGAAGTGACTAGAGATGGTAAAAAAATCACCCTCCACCAAATCTGGTCACCTGTCAAAGCGATGGTTATATTTATGAAGCTGCATCTGCCACTGCGCACCTATCAAGTGCGGATGTTAGACAGTGGTGAAGCGGATACGTGGCGTTATGAAAGCGGTCATTGGAAGCTCAATGACAAGCATGACTTTGCGCTCGGTAGCGAAAAACGCCCTTTTGGTAAAGGCATCTTTCGCCGTATCCATGACACCATGACAGGCCAGTATTCCACAGGTTTGTATATCAACACCAACAAAACCGCCGACCAGAATAAAGATGAACTAGAACGCGGCTACATCATCCCTTGGCAGAATGAAGAAGTATTATATTGGCTGGAAAAACTGCGTAACTGGCAGGAAAAATATAACCCTATAGCGAAACCGACAGACTGCACCACGCTGTTAATTAAACATACTAAGTATCAGAAGTCACAAACCCAGTTAGAAAGCATGGGTGAAATCGCCTTTCTGTTTCGTGATGCATCAGCAAACGGTGATGATAAATACAAACCGATACATGCCGATGCGATGAAACCTTTCTGGTATCAATTGTTACTGGAATTGGAAAACCAGCTCGCTGAGCAAGGTAATACGCTTGATAATGGAGAGCGACTTAAACTGGTTGTGGATTACCCAGAAGACACCCCAGGACGCGCTAAGACTGCCACGAACCACCCCCTGCACAGCTTGCGTGTATCCTTGATAACATGCTACACGATGGATACCCAATTGCCACTACCTGTCATATCCAAACTACTGGCAGGGCACTCACGTATCCTAATGACCATCTACTACAACAAAATCACCCCGTCCGTGATGGCGGAAAAAATGAGTGAAGCCGAAGGGGAGCTTGAGGGTAAAGCTAAGCAGTCAGTGCGCAACTTCCTTAAAGATGCCTCACTAGCGCAAATTCAATGCAAAATGGTCTATCACAAAGAAGACAGTATTCAGGCAGCCCTGGTTAACCGCAATCCCATCGGCTGGGAGGAGCGTTCAGCTGGCCTATGTTTGGTCGGAGGCAACACCGTAAAATCCGATGAAGTCAGTACGCTGGGCGGGTGCTGGAACGGTGGTGAGTTGATTAGAGATGCAAGTGCTGCCGCCAATCGCATCTATGGCAGCGTACCGCATGGCCCTGAAAACTGCATTCGTTGCCGTTGGTTTATTACCGAAGCGCGATACCTGCCAGCGCTTAACGCGCAGTTTAATCAACTCAGTTACAAGGCGCACCAGGCGGCTAACCTATCGGTTGAAATCGAGGGTCAGCTAGAAGCGCTCAAAGATGAGCAGTTCTTCTGTGAAGAGCAAGGTGCGCCTTTTACCAAACATAATGACATGCAGGTTCTACAGCGCCGCTATGAAAAGCAACAAGTAGAGGCCGATGAATACACCAAAGACTGGATAGCGTGCTTCGAGCTAATCAGCAAAATCATTCACATCGAGGAAGCCCGAAACGATGACGACACCAAAGATAAATTGATTGCAGTAGGGAATGAACAAGATATTAGCCATGCCTTGAGATTCGTTGAAACAGAGTCTGAGTTACTGCACTTATCCCTTCTATGTGACGATGCCGAATTCTTCCCTGACTTGCAGGATGAACTTCGTAAAACGCCCGCTATTCAAAAGCGCTCCATTGAACTCAGTCGCATGCTGATGAAAAAGGGTTTTGAACCCATCTTCTTGGAAATGGATGAAAAGCAGCAACTCATTGCTGCTAATGCCATGTTGCGTCACATGGCAAAAATAGCAGACCCTCATGACAAATTAGAGGGCTACCGCAAAGTCGCCAACTACATTGAGGCAGGTGAGTACTTTGAAGAAAACAAACTATTTAGTGCAGGTATGAGTGCGCTCACTGGTAAAGCCTTGCACCTAGAAAATCTCACCCAACCTGCGCTCTTGGAGGGTTAATGGACATTAATATTGATATCATCTTGGCTGACCTAAAAGACGACAAAGTGCCAAGAACCCAAAAAAACCTAGATAAGCTTAACGACATCCTGAAAGCCTATGCAGGATCGGGGCAGCGTGATTTCTCCATTGCACAAATGGGGCGAGTATCAGCAGCAGAGGGTGGCCCAGGTTACGAAGCGTTACGAGCAACCAAAAACAAGCACTACCGCACCTTGATTGAAGCATGGGCAGCAAAGTGCAAAACAACCACCAAAAAGCCGTTATCGCCAACCTCACGCTCTAAGTCTGTTCCACAGGATAATAAACTGCTTGAGCGTATTACAGACCCTGCGGTACGGGCTTTGTTTGGTCAGATTATTGCCGAGCGCAACCGTTATCGCAAAGAGGTTAATCTGCTAAAACAGCACGCGAATATTATTATTGATAAGCGTCCTGTACGTCAGTTTGATGCAAGCGCAGAGCCGAGTGTTGAAGTCTTGCCTTCACTATCTGGCATCTTGACCGAATCTGAGAAGAAAGCCTTAGCCTACGCTATCTCTGACGAATGTATGGAAAAACATAACTGGCAAACCACACAAGCAGGCCAAGTAAAAGACATGGAATACAACACAGAAATATTCCCTAGAGGCTTTGCGACAGGTCTACGCAAGTTGTTAAGTGAGGTAGATGATTAATGGCGAACGGTCAGCAAAGAGCGCAGCAGAACCTCGAAGCATTTGAAGTATGGCAAGCCACTCAAACTGATGATGACTTTAAGCAAATCGCCTTTAAAGGCAAGCTCAACCGCATCGAAGTAGCAAAAGGGGTTGGTTGCGGCAAGTCTGCCCTTAACCAAAATCCTACGCTTAGAAAAGCGCTCAAGGCATTAGAAGAAAAACTGCGTGATAAAGGTATACTCCCGCCACTGACCGAATCTGCAAAGAGCAATGCTGACAAGCCAAAGCAATACGACAACACGGCTAATCGCAAGCTGCTCGACGCTAAACGAGTATCGACCTTAGAGGCTGAAAACATTGAGCTAAAAGCCAAAGTTAAAGAGCTGGAAGGTAAACTGGAGCGGTTTGGCGAACTGAATGAAACCTTGTCAGAAATGGGATCACTTAGCGTAAAAATACCATCAAGAAAAAGAACGGTTAGCAGGTGATCGGATAACTCCGAAATCGCTGATCGGATTCACCGAAATACGCAACATCACCCAAATTTATCACCACGAACAATCGCGGCTTACAACCCGTTGCACTTTCATGTAACCACCAGCTTCAGCAGTCATACAATTAATTGATCGTCAGCTATGAGCGATTATCGGAAGTTCAGCTTTTGTCTAATAATGTTAAAATGATGCTAGGGCTTGTTGATCTTTCGTGATGGATTATTAGACAGCATGATGGGCTGGTATAATTACTTTCGCCAAAAACTAACCATGACAACCCATCATGCCAAGAACAATGTTAACAGACGAGTACTGGTCAAAGCTAATCAGATTGATGCTTAAAACGGGCCGCGTATATGACAAGCCGGAACACAGAAATACTTTCGAAGGCATTTTGTATCGGATGCGGGTCGGTTGCCCTTGGCGCGATGTGCCAGAAGCTTTTGGAGATTGGAGCGCCATCTACCGGCGTTTTAACCTGTGGTCTAAAAAAGGCATTCTAATGCAGCTATTCGCAGAGTTAAGGCAATTGGCTGATTTAGAGTGGGAATTTATAGACGGAAGCATCGTCAAAGCGCATCAGCATGCGACAGGTGCTCGCTCAGAAGATAAAGAAGCGATTGGGAAAAGTCGTGGTGGTAACACGACGAAAATCCATATGGCAGTGGATAGTTGCGGCTTGCCAATAGATTTTATTGTGACAGGCGGTGAGGTTCATGACAGTAAAGCAGCCATAGAATTACTAAAACAACTGCCTGATGCCGAACACGTTATCGCTGACCGGGGCTATGATAGCGAGAAGATACGAGAGCAGATCCGAGAAAAAAAGGGCGTCCCTAACATACCGCGCAAGCGTAATTCGAAGATTGGTAATGGCGATATTGACTGGTGTCTGTACAAATATCGCCATCTGGTTGAGAACGTGTTTGCCAGGCTAAAACATTACCGCTCAGTAGCAACAAGGTATGATAAATTAGCCCGGAATTATGCAAGTACACTGGCCTTGGCTTGCTGCCTTATATGGCTGCCAATGTGGGTTGGCTGAATTATGAACAGCAAAGATCAACAGGCCCTAGTTGTTTAAGAGAATCTACTTATGAAAACCATTGGAAAGCTGGCTAAAGAACTAGACATTAACGTAGAAACAGTCCGATTCTATGAACGTAAAGTAAGCGTAACAGCAACCACACCTTACAACGTGATTGCTGTTACGCTTACAGAGGTTCAGGAGCTTTATGAGCCAGCAAAAGAACCCCTACAAGAACAAAACTACAGGCTTGAATTAGAGCTGAGAAGATTGAAACGATCTCTATGAATCACACATCTTGCGGCCAATTTTGATGCAGGGCAGTTCGCAAATGAGTACCTTGCTGATATTTTTATCACTGTTGGGTGGTTTGCAACTCTTTGGTTTAATTGGTTTGATTTATGGGCCAATTATTTTTGCGTTAACCATGGTGCTGTTACGGCTTTATACTATTGAGTTTAAAGATTTTCTGGAACGCCAAGACAATAGCTAACAATAAGATTGTTGTACTTTAGCGCTTCGCCCTGCCCATATCGGTATACAGTGGAGATATTCAAACGTTATATTACGAATATCTCCACTGTTACGGTTCATCACAAAAGATAAACAGCTCCTAGTTTCCTTTGGCGCCATGTAAAAAAAATCGCGTAAGTAACTTAACTGATTCGGCATTAGCCAAACGGCCGCGTCGCTCAGCATCTGCAGTGCTATAAATCAAAGACACAAAATATTCTGTTAGTGCGGCAGCATTAATATCAATACGAAACAAGCCCACTTGTTGCCCCGCTAAAAAGTAGCGATCAACCGCATTACTATAATGTGCCCATAGGGTATTTTCTACTGTACAAACTTCGGGTGTGTAATTAAACATTTGATAAATCAATACTTCCCGATGTTCAAGATGTATATTGATAAGTGATGATAACGAGGCATCTGTAGGTTCGACACTCTTAGCTGAAATGGTATCAGCGATATGATTAAGTACTGCTGTGCCGTACTCGTTAATTTTCTCAACTATCGATTCTCTTGAACCAAAGGTACGATGTAAGGTGCCACGACTCACACCAATGGCTTCCGCTAAATCTTTAACCGTTGCGCGTGGTTGCTCTACCATGGCCTTTGCTAGCTTTCTTAATAAGTTATCGTCTAGTTGCATGATAACCCCACAATTAGTAATTCTATTGCGATAGTTTGCGCTTAATTCATCAAAGTGTCAAATGAGACAATATTGTCTCATTTGATTTTAGGGTTTATCATAGCCGCGTTTTGTACTTTAACTTGTAAGGTGAATCATGAATAAGCCGTTTACTCGCCGCAGCATTACCGCTGTTGTGCTTTTGTCCAGTGCTTTGTCACTTGTGGGATGCTCCGACTCAACACCAGCGGTACCACAAGAGGCAGGGGCACTTCCGGTAACCACACTTAGCGTTAGGGCTGAAAAGTTAGTGCTGATTAGTGATCTGCCAGGCCGGGTAGAGCCGATGCGAGTTGCACAAGTGCGCGCACGTGTTGCCGGTATTATCTTACAGCGGCATTTTACAGAAGGTGCGGATGTCGCTGCGGGCGATGTATTATTTCAAATTGATCCAGCACCGTTAAAAGCGGCCTTAACACGGGCCGAAGGCGAACAAGCAAAAGCGGATGCAGAGTTGGTAAATGCACGAGCAAAAGTAACACGTTATGAACCGCTTGCCAAAATAGAAGCGATTAGCCAGCAAGATTTAGATACTGCCTTGGCAGAGCTTCGTACAGCGCAAGCTGCTGTTAGTTCGGCAAGAGCAAGTGTTGTTAGTGCCAAACTAGATTTAAGTTATGCCACGGTAACCGCTCCAATTTCTGGGCGAATTGGCCGGGCATTAACAACCGAAGGCGCGTTAGTTGGGCAGGGCGAAGCAACATTGCTAACTACCATACAACAACTTAACCCAGTGTATGTCGATTTTACCCAGCCGGTGGCAAAAGCACTGGAATTACAGCAGTTGCTGAAAAGCGGCCAACTTGCTGATAGCCAAGATAAAAAACTAACCGCAACCATCGAAGGTACGCGTTATGAAGCAAAAGGCGATTTGCTTTTTAGCGATATTGCCGTTGAACGCAGCACCGGACAGATCACCTTGCGCGGTGAGTTTGATAATACTGAGAATATGCTGTTACCGGGTATGTACGTAAGAGTAAAAGCACCACAAGCTCAGATAGCGGATGCCATCTTGATCCCGCAACGCGCCGTGCAGTTTGATGCCAGCGGCAAAAGTAGTGTCTGGGTGGTCGATGCTAATAATACGGTACAACAAGTGGCTGTTGAGCTTGGCATTATGCAAGGAAAAAACTGGCAGGTTACGCAAGGATTAAACGCCGGCGATAAAGTGATTACCGGTGGTATATCAGCCTTAACGCCTGGTAGTGCGGTAGTGGAAACCACAGCGGCCCAGTAATTGATGCTTTAGCAGCAGAGGATACACCATGTCTCAATTTTTTATTAGGCGGCCCAATTTTGCTTGGGTAGTAGCCTTGTTTATCACGTTAGGTGGATTACTGGCTTTGCCAAATTTACCTGTTTCACAATACCCAACGGTGGCGCCACCGCAAGTTACTATTTACGCAACATACCCTGGTGCTTCGGCACAGGTATTAACGGACTCTGTTACCAGTATTATCGAACAAGAACTTAATGGTGCCAAAAACTTACTGTATTTTGAATCATCAAGTAATGCCAACGGCATCGCCGAAATCACGGTTACCTTTGAGCCCGGTACGGACCCAGATTTAGCCCAGGTTGATGTACAAAATCGCCTGAAAAAAGCTGAATCGCGCTTACCACAAGTAGTGCTGGATCTTGGCGTACAGGTTGAACAAGCCAGTTCTGGCTTCTTAATGATTTATTCATTGAGTTATACCGACGGTAATGCGCCAGGTGCCGACATTGTGCAACTTGCTGACTATGCAGTGCGTAATGTTAATAATGAAATTTTGCGTGTACCTGGCGTGGGTAAAATCCAGTTTTTTGCCTCTGAAGCCGCCATGCGAATTTGGGTTGATCCACAAAAGTTACTGGCTTACGACTTATCTATTGCGGATGTTAATAATGCCATTAGTGCACAAAATATTCAGATTGCCGCCGGCAGCTTTGGTAGCAGCCCTTCGTTAAAAGAGCAGGAGCTGGCCATTACTTTACAAGTAAAAGGCTTGATGGAAAACCCAGAAGAGTTTGGCAATATTTTACTACGTTCTACCGCCAATGGCGCCACCGTTAAATTATCTGATGTGGCCAGAATTGAAGTGGGAAATCAAGACTATGGCTTTATGTCCAGGCAAGATGGTAAACCTACCGTTGGTACTGCAATTCAGTTATCGCCGGGGGCTAATGCCATCGCTACGGCGAAAGCCGTTAAAGATCGCTTGCAGGAATTATCGGCATCATTTCCAGATAATGTCGAATATTCTGTACCTTACGATACCTCACGCTTTGTTGATGTGGCCATCAAAAAGGTTATTTATACGTTAGTTGAAGCGATGATCTTAGTGTTTATTGTCATGTATTTGTTTTTACAAAACGTGCGTTACACGTTAATTCCTTCTATCGTTGTACCCGTTTGTTTGATGGGAACCATGGTGTTTATGTATTGGCTGGGGTTCTCAGTTAATATGATGACGATGTTTGGTATGGTACTCGCCATCGGTATTTTGGTGGATGATGCCATCGTTGTGGTAGAAAACGTCGAACGTATTATGGCAGAAGAAGGATTACCGCCATTAGCCGCCACAATAAAAGCGATGCAGCAAGTATCGGGTGCTATTGTCGGTATTACGATGGTACTTACCGCGGTATTTTTACCGCTGGCCTTTATGTCCGGTTCTGTTGGTGTTATTTATCAGCAGTTTTCATTGTCTTTAGCGGTATCTATTTTATTTTCTGGCTTTTTAGCATTAACCTTTACTCCTGCACTATGTGCCACTTTGCTAAAGCCAATTCCCGCCGGACATCATGAGAAAAAGGGCTTTTTTGGTGCTTTTAATCGTGGCTTTAATCGTTTAACCGGCCGTTATGTTAATTTAACGACCAACACAGTCAGTAAAACCGGCCGTTATATGCTGGTTTATACCGCTATCTTGGCATTACTGGCATTTGTATACCTGCGTTTACCCGAGTCTTTTGTACCTGAAGAAGATCAAGGTTTTATGTTGGTTGATATTCAATTACCCGCAGGTGCCAGCCGTGGTAGAACCGATGCTGTTAGCGCAGAACTGGAAAATTTTCTAGCCGAACGAGAAAGTGTTGCATCAACGTTTTTAGTGATGGGCTTTAGCTTTTCTGGTATGGGCGAAAATGCGGCATTAGCATTTCCAACCTTAACGGATTGGTCTGAGCGTGGTAAAGGGCAATCCGCCGCCGATGAAGTGCAAGCCGTTAATGCACATTTCTATGGCCATAACGATGGTGCAGTGATGGCTGTGTCACCACCTCCTATTGAAGGTTTAGGTAATTCCGGCGGTTTTTCATTACGCTTACAAGATCGCGGCGGTGTAGGGCGCGAAGCACTTATTGCAGCCAGAGATCAATTATTAGGGGCCGTATTTCAAAATCCAGCATTTGCCTATGCCTATATGGAAGGTTTGGCGGACGCACCGCAACTAAGTTTACATATCGATCGTGAAAAAGCCAGTGCACTCGGTGTGCGTTTTGATGCCATTAGTAATGCGCTTTCTACATCATTTGGCTCAATGGTGGTAGGCGACTACTCAAACACCGGCAGACAGCAACGTGTTATCGTGCAAGCTGAAGCCAATAGCCGTGCCACAGCTGAAAGCGTGCTAGAGCTTTATGTTAGTAATGATCAGGGTGAACAAGTACCTTTTAGCGCTTTTGCCACAACACAGTGGAGCAAAGGCCCAGTGCAATTGTCACGTTATAACGGCTATCCAGCCTTTAAAATTGGTGGCGATGCAGCACCTGGCGTCAGCTCTGGTGATGCTATGGCGGCAATGGAGCAAATAATCAGTACGCTGCCTGAAGGAATAGGTTATGAGTGGACGGCACTGTCTTATCAGGAAAAGTTTGCCAGCGGCCAAGCACCTAAATTATTAGCACTCTCTATTTTAGTTGTGTTTTTATTATTGGTTGCCTTGTACGAAAGTTGGTCTATCCCGTTATCAGTTATGTTGATTGTCCCAATCGGTGCATTAGGTGCAGTGCTTGCCGTACTTGTCGCCAATATGGCCAATGATGTGTACTTTAAGGTTGGTTTAATCACGATTATCGGGCTTTCAGCTAAAAACGCTATCTTAATCGTGGAGTTTGCCAAAGATCTATTGGCACAAGGTTACTCGTTACGCGAAGCCGCTATTGAAGCTGCAAAATTACGTTTCAGACCCATCGTCATGACTTCTGCGGCATTTATTTTAGGCGTAGTACCACTGGCGTTAGCATCTGGTGCGGGTGCAGCAAGTCAGCAGGCGCTTGGAACAGGGGTTATTGGCGGTATGCTTAGTGCTACAGTCCTGGGTGTTATTTTTGCACCAATTTTCTTTGTTGCAGTGCTTGGTCTATTTAACGCCAAAAAAGCCGAGCAAACCACTCAACCTAATAAGGAGGCGCAATAATGATGCTTTATAAAGTCCCATCGTTAATCGCATTATCTGTTGCGCTGGCTGGTTGTTCATTGGCACCTGACTATCAAAAGCCACAGGCGCCAGTTGCGAGTGCATGGCAAAGTGCTGATACCGCTGTAACCGAGCAAGCAGAAGTACACGGCTGGGAAGCCTTTGTTACCGACACAGCACTACGAGAATTAGTGCAAACGGCCTTGACGAACAACCGCTCATTTCGCCAAACGTTGTTGGATATAGAAAGCGCCAGAGCACAATACCGTATTGTGCAATCTGATCGATTACCACAGCTGCAAGCTACTGGTAGCGGTAATCGGCAGCAAACACCAGCCAGTTTATCTCCAACTGGTGTAGCAGGCGTTAGCAGCAACTACCAGGTTGGGCTGAGTTTGCCGGAGTATGAACTAGATTTGTTTGCTCGGGTAAAAAACCTCTCAGATGCGGCATTAGAGCAATATTTGGCAACAGAGGCGGGGAGTCGGGCTACGCAAATTGCGCTTATCGCTGAGGTTATTCAAGCATTTTTAACCTACGAAAGTACCCAACAACAGGCCGTTTTGGCTAATAGCACCAGTGAAACGCGCGCAAAATCGTTAGAATTGGTGACGCAAAGACGTAGTTTAGGTGACGCATCAGCGCTGGATTATCAAGAGGCTTATAGCTTATTACAACAAGCAAATATTGCCTTGGAACAAGCTAATCGGGCACATCAACAGGCACAGAACGCCTTAGTGTTATTGCTAGGCACATCCAATACTACAACGCTGTTGCAAAGTACATTATTGGCACAGCCTAATGAAAAACGCATTGTGCAGCGTATTGCGGCTGGCACGCCATCGCTTTTAATTGCTCATAGGCCAGATATTTTGGCCAGTGAGCATCGTTTAAAAGCGCGGCATGCCGATATTGGTGCCGCACGCGCTGCTTTTTTCCCGAGAATTTCATTAACAGGCAATTTTGGTACAGCAAGTAATGAAATGTCGGGTTTATTTGAAAGTGGTTCAAAGGCGTGGGCTTTTATGCCACAAATTTCATTACCTATTTTTACTGGTGGCCGCAACCGAGCTAACTTAACACTGGCCGAGGTCAGAAAAGATATCGCAATAGCAGAGTACGAGTACCAAATCCAAAGTGCTTTTCGCGAAGTTGCCGATGCTTTAGTAGCAAGTAGTTCATTGCAACGGGAAGAAAACGCTCAAGCGGAACTGGAGAGTTCAGCCAATAAAACATTGCAATTAGCCGAAGCGCGTTATCGTGCGGGTGTTGATAGCAATCTGCGTTATTTGGATGCACAGCGTCAGCATTTTAGTGCCCAACAAAATCTGATCACGGTAAGTACACAGCATCAACTCGCACTTGTCGATTTATTTCGAGCACTTGGCGGTAACTGGTATACCAAAACGCATTAATTACTGGCTCAATAAAATACTCAGTAAAGTAAAACAGCTCGCTATTACAGTGAGCTGTTTTTTTGTTTGCAGAATATCAGTACAAACTCAACGTGAGCAAGAGCTGCAGCGGCTGCAGGCAGAGCTACGGTTGGCACAGCAAGCTCTGAGTGTTAAACAACAAGAGGTGGTAACGGGATCCTGATTTTTTTTCACAAATCCTAATTTAACATGTTGTTTTTATAAATAAATATTTTTCACGCGTCAATGAACAGCGCCGAAGTTTAGTAAGGTCGAGACCATGCCAACAAACGCTTGCCAGTGGTATTACGAATGTGAAGGATGCAAAGCGCTGCTCAAGCCGTTAAAAGGTGACTGTTGCGTATATTGTTCTTACGGGACCGTTAAATGCCCTCCTATTCAAGAAGGAAGCAGTTGCTGCAACAAATCTTAATGTCTGCTTTTGGCACTTAGCTTCCAGGTGGCATAGTTCAGCTGGCAGAAATGAGCGAAAAGCAGAGATTCAGCACCTCAACACAATCCGCATGCGAATGACCGCTTTTACCGCAAAACCGGACATGAAGCCCGGTTTATTTAAAACGAAATTATCGGTCTATAGGGCTAATTGTCCCTGATGAATGTTGACCGATGACATGTGTATATATTTGAGTTGTCTTCAAATCCGTATGCCCTAACAGCTCTTGAACTGTACGAATGTCTGTTCCCGCTTTTAAAAGCTGCGTTGCGAAAGAGTGCCTGAATGTGTGTGCGGTAACGTGTTTCTGAACACCTGACCGTATAACAGCGCTCCTTAATTTCTTTGTTAGGGACGTCCAATGCAAGTGATGGCGGCAAACATATCCATCCACTGGATGCTTACACCTGACAGATGATGGGAATATAAATTGCCACTTAAAATCAGAAATTGCGTAAGGGTATTTTCGAGCGAGCACTGGCGGGAGACTTGTTTTACCCTCACCTTCGCAAAGATCCTTTTCATGAAGATCACGAACCTTTTCAATATGCAATTTAAGGGGTTCAACATGCTTTTCAGGTAACATCGTGACTCGATCTTTACCGCCTTTGCCACGAAATACATAGACATTCCTTGACTCAAAATCGATATCTTTAACTCTTAGCATTAATAGTTCTGCTTTCCTTAGCCCACAACCATATAAAAGCGAAAACATCAGTTTATAGCTACCGGATAGCTGATTGATGATACTCATTGCTTCGTTATGAGATAAGACGGATGGAACCCGTTTAGGTGCGAGTGCTTTTATCGTATCAGGTAGTAAAGTAAGTTCTCTCTGAAGTATATGTTTATACATGAAGACGATAGCGCAAAGCGCCAAGTTTTGAGTAGACGCCGTAACTTGTCGGTTTACGGCTAAATATGTCAAAAAATTGTAAACGTTCACCAGTACCGCATTGACAGCAAAAAAGTGTGATCATTAGCACTGGATCCCATTTTGCCTATTGAGTGATCATTCCTAGCGGTCATGCTGACTGCATGACTAAGAAAAAATCAAAATTCTCATCCTCACCACCTATTGCCTCAGACATTAACGAAGCGAATGCGTTGATATCCGAGTTATGGGAACAGTTGCGCCATTATGAAGATAGGCTACAAACAAGCAGCGCTAATTCCTCTAAGTCTCCTTCCTCCGATGGGCCCAAAGAGCGAGCTGAACGAAAAAAGCTCAAAGCTCTAGTGGTCGCCATCCGAGAGGAGCTAAACAAGGTCACGAAGGGCATAAACGACAACTCTCAGAACTAAAAGCATCCGATACGGTTGTTGATTGTTACCCCGAAAGTACATGCCCTTGCTGCGGTGACGCTGACCTCAAAATGAGTGACAAACCATTTTATCGCCACCAAGTTCATGAAATCCCAGCGCCACGTATCGACATTACCGAATATCGGCTCTATTCAGGTAAATGCGCGCAATGTGGAGAGGCCGTGAAAGCCCAGAAACCTAGCGATATCCCTCAAGGGATAATGGGGCCAAACCTAATGAGCCAAATCGCCATACTGGCTGGTCAATATCATCTCAGTGTTCGGAAAATACGCTCACTACTGCAAGAGCAGTTTGGTATTACTTTCTCAGTGGGTGCCATAAGTGAAGCACAAAGCCGCATTGCTTCTATGCTGACACCACTGCATCAAGCTATCAAAACCAACATACAATCTGCGCCACTGGTCCATGTAGATGAAACGTCGCACTCTAGAAATGATGAGAAAGGTTTGCGTTGGTGCTGGCTAGTGGCAAGCGAGGATTTAGTCTATGAAAAAATCCTTTACTCTCGTTCAATGCATTCAGCAAAAACGGTACTGGACTCAGACTATTGTGGCATTGTGGTCAGTGACCAATATAGCGGTTACAACTGGCTTTCTCCGGACAGACACCAACTCTGTTGGGCGCATGTCATTCGCAATCTACAACAAATTGCCGATTACACAGGCAAAGGGCACACCGCAAAAATAGGTCAGCGTCTTGTACTGCTGAGCAAATTAGTATTTCGAACTCGGCACCGCTGGGAATCTAGCCAAATCGATGACGCTCTCTACCTAAATCGATTGAATCGCATACGTTGTCGTTTTAATCATTGGCTGGAAAAAGGGGCAACCCAAATCCCAATTCAATGCTATCAAGGACGGTGTCGAAAGCTTAAAGAGCATAGCCAAAGTTTATGGCTGTTCTTAACCAACCCTAAAATCCCTCTGACCAACAACGAAGCAGAGCGACGATTGCGCGGCTTCGTCATTCAGAGAAAAATCAGCTACGGTACCACCTCGGACGCAGGCGATAAGTTCCGAGACCGTCTACACTCGCTAATCGAAACGTGTAAAAAGCGGAAAATATCGTCACTTGATACGCTTTCACGCATAGCCAACGCGGTGGTTCGTCAGCAGCCATACCCAAATGTGTTCGACCTTAAGCACACGAGTTTTTATCTAAATACCTAGTCAACATGCTACTGGTGAACGCTTACAAAAAATTAGTTACCTCTTGTTCCCCCATGTTCTTAGGATGCTGTTTTTTGTTAAACAAAATGAAGCGTTTTATCCAAAGTAAATAGGTTTTTTCAGTCTGAATTGAGTAATGCTTGGTTCGCATAACCTGTCTGATGCTTTCAAGGAAAGGTGAACGAGTCATGTAAGCTCCTTTGTTGATTATCGAGTGTGTTACTGAGACTTCTCAGTAACACCTGATGATAAGGAGGCTAAACCAAGATAAGGCATTGATATTAATAATATTACCCCGTTTTGGGGTGGAGACATTACTGAGAAGTCTCAGTAATGTCGTAAATTAAAAGTAAATTAAGTCCTTAACTAGCTTCTTAAGTTATTGATCTTCAGTAAACTCATAGGTATAAATTTGTTTTGCCTTTCGGATGTTACTGAGAGGTCTACATAATAACTGTTATGTAACCGTAGAGAAAAAGACCACAATATATTGAAAATTAAAGTTTTTTATGGTTTTTTTACTTTGAATTTAGCTTCTACTTTGTCTGTTTGATACTTTTAATTGATTGTTTTAATGGGTTATTTTTAAAGTTGTAAATCCAGTTTTATTCATATTGATTTGGCTTGCAGCTTCTTGTTCTTCGAGTCTTCATTCAGTACTTAATGGTAAAGCGGGTTTGCGTTCAGCTTGTCTATAGTCATGATCCGCAGAATCAAGTTACTTTTGTAGTTGCCAGAGTTTTTTCTACTGGGTCAATGCTGACTTTTCGTGTAAGTTAAATCGTGTTTGGCGATGCTGATTTTGGTAATGCTTTGAAATGGTTAGTAAAGTTACATAACAAAGCATTCAAGAGGGACAGTCAACGCTTGGCAGTTTTGGTTTGGGTTGGCATTTGAGGTTAAGGCTGGCTAAATAGCTGTTCCGAATAGTAGAACACTGCACTCGTAAAGCTTCTACAAGGGACACTGAACACGCATCGTGTGCAGAGTCTTGTCACTTCAGCCTTTGGAGCCATATTACACAAATGCCTTACGCTACATGGGTTCAGGCAAGATGTAGCACTATTAGGAACAGTTATTTAGTTTTAGTACAGTTATTTGCGTTGCCTGCCCCTTAATGCGGCGTTATGTGCTTTCTCTAAAACAAGCCAGATTCACTGAAACTTTCTTCTGGCTGGCCGCATCGGTCGTTTCGAATTAGCCACCTTTAAAATGCCGTTTTGATGCCTTATTTTGGCTAAAACGGGGTGTTTTAAGTTTCTGTTTTTATTGGTTTTGTTTTTGTTGAGAACTTTCAGGTAAATGATAGTCTTCAAATCAAATGTTTTTTGGAGCCACAGCATGGAAAAATCAAAGCAATTATATAATCAAGTGAACTTCTCACATCAGGACTTGCAAGAACATATCTTTAGCAATTGTACTTTTATACATTGTAATTTTAAGCGCTCAAACCTCCGAGATACACAGTTCATTAACTGTACTTTCATAGAGCAGGGGGCATTGGAAGGGTGCGATTTTTCTTATGCTGATCTTCGAGATGCTTCATTTAAAAACTGTCAGCTTTCAATGTCCCATTTTAAGGGGGCAAATTGCTTTGGTATTGAACTGAGAGATTGTGATCTTAAAGGAGCAAATTTTAGTCAAGTTAGTTTTGTAAATCAGGTTTCGAATAAAATGTACTTTTGTTCTGCATACATAACAGGTTGTAACTTATCCTATGCCAATTTTGAGCAGCAGCTTATTGAAAAATGTGACCTGTTCGAAAATAGATGGATTGGTGCAAATCTTCGAGGCGCTTCATTTAAAGAATCAGATTTAAGCCGTGGTGTTTTTTCGGAAGACTGCTGGGAACAGTTTAGAGTACAAGGCTGTGATTTAAGCCATTCAGAGCTTTATGGTTTAGATCCTCGAAAGATTGATCTTACGGGTGTAAAAATATGCTCGTGGCAACAGGAACAGTTACTGGAGCAATTAGGGGTAATCATTGTTCCTGACTAAGCGCAAGATTCGGCTACGCACATAACAAACGCTTTAAGACGGATTCGCAACGTTTGGCGGTTTTAGTTTGAATTGGCTTTTGTATTTACGGTGTAATAATTGAGTGTTGTGGTAGCGTTGCTCACCACTTAAGCGGGCGTTAGATGTAATTAACCGGAAAGTTGCGCACGAATAATTTTTTTCTTCAAGACTGAAATTTTAAGAGAAAAAGACATATACTCCCTTCGAATCATATTGGAGGCGGATCATGAAAAGCTGGTTATTTCTTACTATTTCGATTCTTGGAGAGGTAGTTGCAACATCTGCATTAAAGTCCAGTGAAGGTTTTACGAAGCTCGTACCATCTTTCATCGTAATTGTTGGCTATGGAATTGCATTTTATTTCCTTTCATTGGTCTTGAAGTCTATTCCTGTAGGGGTGGCCTATGCAGTTTGGTCTGGCCTTGGCGTAGTATTAGTCACTGCTATTGCATGGGGGCTTTACGGGCAAAAGATTGATGCATGGGGTTTCGTGGGTATTAGTTTAATAGTTTGCGGTGTATTGGTTTTAAATTTGCTTTCTAAGGCAAGCGTTCATTAAGTGGCACTGGCATCTAACAATCGGCAGCAGGCGGACAGCCTACACTACGCGGTTTTGTGTTACTCGCTGCGCTCAAACATTAACACAAAACCGCTCCGTTACGGCTGCCGCTGTGCCGGGCGTTCTGCTAACACCTAAAAGCGGACTTTACAGCCTTAAAGTTGGAATGTCTGCAATTGGCACAAGGCCGAGATCCGACGAAGTGGTACTTTCCGTGAAAGTTGTGGTGCGATTAATTTGCAACACGTGGTAAGGAGCGGTTGCAATGTGGTGGTAAATTAAGTGCAATTAATCAAGAAGGTGAATCAATGAGTGAACAACTGAACTGTCAAAGCCGCATGGATGCGGCGACAACTCTGTACTTGCCGCAAACAACTATCCCCGTCCTGCTAAACCAATGACGTAAACTCCTATCTCTCCCGACTTGTTGGAACAAGTCGCACTCACAAGGTGCAATTAAACACTGAACAAAAATTCATGGATGAATGGTTACCGCCGAAGGACTCGGCGCAAATAAAAAACGTACATACCATTATACACAGTATGTACGTTTGAAATAAAAGCCGCTGACCTTATATGTAAAGCCCTGTCACTCACTCACACGCGAATAGACACTGTTTTTACTATATACTCATGGTTTGGAGGGTTGCGCGATTTCAGTTCCAGAGATAATGGATGTAAACGAAACGAGAGCTAACCATTCTCTTAACCAATCATCTCTGTGGAACAATGACTATGCAAACTCAAGTAGCGACATCTATTCAACCTCAGTATCAACCACTGATCATCGCTGATGGCACTGACTTCGACTTCACCGCCCTACCTGATGGAACGCCAATACGTGTTTCTCCGCTCCTGATTGATGACCTTAGCGTAGGTGGTAATAAACGCCGAAAGAAGGAGCGTAATGCCGATTTTAAAGAGAGTATACGTACCAAAGGTGTAATTCAGTCCCTTAGTGTACGCCCAAACGTAAACAACCCACACAGACTAGAATTGTGTGCAGGTTACGGGCGTCGTGACGCTGCAATTGAGTTTGGCCTGTCAGATGTACCAGTCATAGTAAAGCACTACGGCGATAAAGAGGCCGTAGCAACCATGCTCACTGAAAACAAAGAACGTGAAAATATTTCTATCGTTGATGAAGCTGATCTAGCTCAATCTTACTTGAGTTTGCACGATGGCGATTATTCCTCTGCTGCTACTCACTTGGGCCTTAGTGAAAAGGTTTTTCGAGAGCGTCTACAGCTAAAGCGCCTAACAGATAATGTGTTGGACAAACTGGCTGACGACTCCAACAAGTTCACTCTTGGTCACGCACTGATTCTCTCGACTTTCGACGAGGAGACGCAAGAGAAAACCCTAAGCGCCATCCTTGCAGATCCCGCAACCTACACAGTAAAAGAGTTAAAGCTACGAGCTTCAAAGCGACAACTACCTCTTGCAACGGCTCCCTTTGATACTTCTGAATGCAAGACATGTCAGCACAACACTGGCGAACAGTTTGACTTGTTGGGTGATGGAGAAGTGGAAGCGAACTGTAGCCTTGCATCATGCTTTAATGAAAAGGCACAAGATTGGGTACGCACCAAGCGTGTCACCGAACTGGAAGAGAAATTTGGACGGGTGATCTTGTGGGAAGCAAAGCCAGAAGCTGACCGCCGCACCGTTGAATCTAAACTGGTAGGCGAAAAGCAATTTTCTGACGGCTGCATGAACTGTGAAAACAAGTGCGTAGTTGTTGATGACCGCCCTATGCGTTGGGGTCAGCACATTGAAAACCAATGTATCGACACTGATTGCTTTAACACCTGTGCAAATAACCATAAAAATGCACAAGAAGCTGAAAAAAAGGCAGCACAAAAAGCTGAGCGTGACGAAGCAAAAGGTAGTCGATCTCAAGGCAATTCGACAAAGGGCAAAACATCGACAGTAGTTACAACTGAAGTGTCGCCAATTATGCGCAAAACAAGTTCTGCGGTAATGGAGGACTACCGAGCGCAACTGAGAATGTCCAGTTCTCAAGTGGTTATCACTGACCCTCAATTTCGCTTGGCTCTGGCACTTGGGTCGCTGTGTGACTTATCGAACTATGAGCCAGAGATTTATAAACAGCAAAATGACCGTTTTATGTCCTTCAATGACAGAGTTCTGCTTTATATGACTCTGGACGTTAACACCATCCAATCAGAAATGGGTAAAGCCGTACTACACCATGCAACCGTTGGAGGGAAGGAATCAACATCCCCAACTGACTTGATGATCCGCGCGCTGGCTCAACGTGATGATGGTATCGCTGTAGCAACCAAAGATTGGAACCCAAGCAAGAAGCGGCTGGAAATGTATAACATTGCTCAGATTCAGCAGATGTGCAAGGACTCAGGATTTGAGTTGGCCTATGTAGCAGAACATGGCGAAGTTGGAATCTCTGCGTTATTCAAGAACCGCAAGGAAGACATTATCAATGGTGTAATGGCGTTTAAATTCGACTGGACTCATTACGCTCCAGATGACTATATCGCACTCATAAGCCAATAAAAAAGTGGCGAAAAACTCTAGCTTAGCCCCTTGCGGGATGACTCATGCGTGAGAAAGTAATAACCGTAACCGAGAGGAACTAACCATTCCTCTCTTAAAATTCAAAACACTGTGGAAAATTAAAATGAACCTAGAAAACCTATGCAAAGCAATTAAAGAAGCAGGACTTACTCGCGCAATCATCACCCTTGATACGAATGGAGGTGACGCTGTGGTAATTCTGAATATTCCAACTGCTAACGCAGATTCAATTCCTGACCTCAATAACGAAAAGCAAATGGCTTTACGTAAAGCCCTTTCTATCCCTTTACGGATATTAGGTAAAACTACAGAGGTAGACGGAGAAATTGACCTGCATATCCAGAAGTACGCCGAAGGTTTCATTCCCGCAGCTCAAGCTCTACCAATAGTCACAAAGTGTAACTCGACAGCGGCTGCGACTAAGCAAGCCGAAGCCGCCACCGCGGCAGTACAAGGAGCAACGACGCAAGCGAAGAAGCAAGCTAAGCAAAAAGTTGAATCTACTACAGAGTCACCAGTCGAGAAAGCTATACCTCAAACACCCATTACAGACAACTTTGACTTCTTCGCAGATGGCAACTCACTTTAATCTTGGAGATTGAGCAATGGCAAACTTAAACAACACTCCAATCGAATGGAAATTCAAAATCGGTAACACGCTGGTTGCCTTCCCGAACCCTCGAGTAGGAATTGAGGAAAACCAACGACTGCTTGCGCAGCACTTCCCTCAGCTTCGTTGGACGAAGATTTTTGAGGAGGATGCTGTACTTGAAGATGGCTGCATGGTTCTACCCGTAATTCCACCTCCTGTGAAAACTAACGGTTAACTATGAATCCAATCATTAAGGAAAAACTAGAACAGTGGCGCGATAAATGTGCCACTGGCGCAGAAAAAGCAAGCTTAGCTCAACAAGCTCAGTCAGAAGGTTATTCGGGGTCGTCATGCAATACGCATCTACAAACAATCACAGCCAAGATCAAACGATTTTCTCCCTTCTGTCCAATGGATATGGAATCGAAAGATCTGCCTCCGCTAATGTAAATCGCTTAGAGATAAATCAGGCAAATCAAGCTCCATACTTACCTTGGTATGCAAAGATTCAGACTCAGACGTTGAACCTTACTGAGGAAACGAAAGATCATCTTGGCTTTAACCCTGTCGAACCGTACCAGCCAGAGGTCAACGACAACTCTGAGTTCTGGCAAAAATTGTGTCTAATGGGTTTAGATAATGGGATGCTAACAGAACATGACATCGGTTTCTTACTTGAGGCTCCAGTTGGCACTTCTTCTCAGGTCAAGGCTGCGATTGATGTTGGTGACAAGATACTATCAGCGTATGCCAATCATTCTGCACACTGTGAAATGCAAATCCTCAGCAAGCTCAATGCCAATGGTTCAGCCGTTGGCATTCAAGCCGAAATTCGTGATTGGTATACAGACCCGAGCAAATCTTGTTGGGGATTTGAACTCACCCTAGATGATGCATCTTGCTACGGCGAGGACTATGACGAATTTGACCGCAACTTTAATGGTATCGGTCTGCGAATTGAGCATTGTTCGCGGGTTTCAGCCCTTAATTTCAAACTTGATCACTACAGTGCTGCTCTTGGGAGAGTGCTTTATAAGACCATCTGTCTCCTTGCTGAAATCTGTTATAAATCGAATGCCATTGATTATTGTGATGGTCTGGGCGATACCTCATTTATTGCGAAACTCCTTCTCGAAGCAAAACTGACCGAAGAACAGATCTGCGCCATTGCTCAAAGCGACGAAGAGTCAATTGGTGACGTTCTGTTGAGTATAAACCCAATCCTATTGGAGCAATTCGCAGATGAACTTAGGTACGACCCATTTCAAGTTATAAATGGGGCTGCGTACGTCATTGCTACGACCATGACCCCTTGGTACTGCGAGACTAAATTTAACTCACAATCAAATCCTCAAAGCGTAGCAAGACAACTCCGTAAGGAGTTGAAAAAGGCTAGACCTAACTCACTAAATGCAAATGAAATTGAAGTGAAGAAAACCCTTGATGCTGTTCTACAGACAGTTATCGAGCTTGTTCACCAAAATGAGCAAGATTCATCGTGGTTTCTTGGCAGTGACTGCCCTTTAAACGGATTTGCATTTGTGACGTTCGGGAGCGTCATAGAAGAAGACGCGATTGAGTTTGAGAACGAACACCGTCAATCCGTTGGTGAGCATGGCGCAATTCGCCTAAACCTTGAAAATGGAAAGGCTGGATTTCAAACGATTGAAAACATATTACTTGGCGACCTGTGTCTGCTTACTCTTTGTTCCCTAAATTAGCCGCATTTCCACTTGCGCGTTTAAAAGTGTGTGGATAATAGGAATTAACCAACGGGGCTAACCACCCCGCAACCAGTGGAGAATACTTGTGAACATCAGTCGAGAAACAAACGTCAGCCTCATCGGGGCATCAAAGGAACCAACTCCAGATTTTGCTCTGGTCTTCTACAACACTCCTAACAATGGAATTGCCATCACCAGACATGCGTTTCACAACGACCAAATGCAAGCTGGCGTCATCATTGACCAAGCACAAGTGTTTTCCCTGCTACAAGAAAAGCGCAATCAAGCTACCCAAGAACAGCTAAATGAGATCAAGCAGGCTGGTGGCGAGGTGGTTAATCTTATGCCTGTTAACGTGCTGTTTGAGGATGATGACTTTATCGTATGGCACCGCGAATCACGCAAAATGCCAATGTGGTTTCGACTAAACGGACAAAGCCCATTTGCACTTGATGTTATATGGCCACCTCTCTTGTTCATGGTGAAAAAGTCGGGTGACGCTTTAACCATTTTAGCACTCGATACCGATGAGCGGCCAACATTGGACTCAATGACCTATTGGGCGCCTATGGGCAACATATATCAAGCCCACAACTTGTGCCAAGGCAGCGCACCGCTACCAAATGAGCGTAGCATTAACAACATCCCTGAAATGGAAGCAACGTTTTACGAAAGTGCTTTTGATTCATTCAAGCACAGCTACATATTCAAAGGGGCTAATGAAATCTCAGGCAAAGAATTCTGGCAGAAAAAGCAAGCAACGGGTGAGGCAGTCAACGCAAAAGTGGAACTTTTCCCATGTGTAACATTGCGAGAGATTCTAGAAAACCGTGGTAACCGCCAATTTTTCATGAACACAGTTAAGAATTGCATCACAGGAATCGAAAATAATGAATAACCTAGACCTAACAAGTACTGCACGAAACTTCTACATCCCTCACAAGTGGATAGACCGAAGGATAAAAGTCGCATTGGTGGGTCTTGGTGGCACAGGTTCAGCAATGTTGACAGAGCTATTCCAGATGAGTGGCATCCTTAATAATTTAGGTTATGCAGGTCTCGATGTTGTCGCATATGACGGTGATACCGTTTCTCAAAGTAACGTGTTTCGCCAGAGCTTCTGGGGGCATGATGTTGGTAAAAATAAAGCCGAAGTCTTGATAAACCGCTTCAACCAGTTCGGCGGCATAAACTGGAAAGCCGTCCCAGAGTTCTTTACCTCAAAGTCCGTCATATACGAGGAGTTTGACCTGCTAATCACCGCCGTGGATAAAGCGTCCGTTCGGAGTGAGATTGGCCAAGCTTTAGAACGAACATCAAAGCAAGGTCTTTGGCTGGATATGGGCAATGACAATCACCAAGCTAACGTTTTGTTAGGCAGCTTGAACAAGAACGGGTCTGGCAGCTCTTCGCGACTTCCGTCTCCGTTTGAGCTTTTCGGTGAACAATGGGCAGAGTCAGCAAAATCAGAGGTTGATACAGCCTCTTGCAGCACTGCAGAAGCTATACAAAAGCAAACGTTTGGTATTAATGGCATGACTGCACGTTCCGCTGCATCAATGCTTCTGTTTCCTCTCTTTCGAAATGGCGAACTAAAGCACCACGGATTGTTTATCGACTTACATCAAGCGGACATTTCAAAGATGCCTGTTGACCCTCTCCAGTGGTCAATCTATGGCTACCATGAAGAGGAAGCGCCAAAACACTAAAAGACGAGGCAGGGAATTCCCTGCCTTACTCGTATGAAGGAAGTAATATGATAGATCACTCACGAAAAGAACGTGAATACGCACAAGCTGTCGCGGTAACCTTTAACAATGCCTACGGCCAGTGGGCAAAAGAGAACATTGAATTATTCCCTGAATTGTTCAGCGATATACAGAAACAAGAGTTGTGCATAATCCACCAACATGCAGCTCGATACTGCTTTACCCTGTTCTTGCACACTTCTCAGGAAATCTGGTCGTTTGCCGGTGACATTGTTGGAGGGGCAGTCGACGAGGGTAGTGATCAGGCAAATGACATTTTTATGCACCTTAACAGTATGTCATTTCTCCCTGCGGAAACATTCCGATATTGTTATAGCTCTACACGGTTGCTTACCTATCAAGCTTTGGCGTTGGCAGGAACGCTTAAGGAAACGGGTAAAACAATTCCTGAGCTAGAATTTTCAGATGTTATGTTGCAAATGTTTTCCACTGACAAGGAGATTTGGAAAGCCTTCTCGGCATTGCTTAACAAAGAATTAGGATTAGCTGGACTTCCTATGCCAGCCGCGTACGTCCCACTTGAATATCGCCGTAATGTATTTAAATCTTTGTTATCTCAACTTTTCTCCCAGTTCGAGAATATCAAATCTGCTGATGATGGTTTCAAATTGCTAAATGAAAACCATGATGCAATTGTTGGTAATGTAGCTGTAGTCGCGTTCAGAAACATGGCAGCAACACACCCCTGCCCTCCCCCTGGCTGTAATATGCATGTTTATCACCACGAACACGCTAGGTGATTAGTTTTTCTCTGCAACTCAAGATTAGTTGAATTTTCGGAGTGGTTATCGGCCAACCACTCGCAATTTCAATAATTATATACCCATGGTAATTCAAGTGAATTTAGGATCTAGAGGAGGAAGGTAAAACCTGTAGATTTGATAGGCTACCAAAGAGGCTGAATAGCCCAGCCTCTTGGTTATGTTTGTGTTTTTCACCAAGCTTCGCATCCGTCGACATCAATTTACTCATTGATATTTTTCTCAATCATACTCGTTAGCCGTTGAAGCACATTAGCGGCAAACACAGGCGCTGCTTTCTTGGCGGCGGCCATCGATTCGTATGGCTCAACGACAGTCATGCCCAAATAAGTAAGCACGAACCCACCAGCGTCATCTGTTATCGCTAACATATCGTGGCCCGCAAACTGAGAAAACTGGATGTCTTTGCAACCCTCCCAAATTTGCTGAGGTACTTCAAATCTTACTGCGGCGCCATTGGTTATCTTGACTTCCATACTCCTCCCTACAGTACTAAGGACAGCAACAGAAAAACGCCCTCTGTTTAAATGTCATTTACCCACATTTCAGCCATTAACGATTAATTTATAAATCGTAAACTCCAGATGATACCACTAGCTTGCGCATTCAAAAACATATGGATAATAGAAACAGTGAGTTAAACGAACTGAGAAAAGCATATGGCATACGCGGCGCTAGCAATTGATTATAAAGAACTGGATGCATGGGACTCATGGGTTGATGAACTTTCAAATTCGGACCTTGAAATCAAAACTCATGTAATGCGCGCTGTAGGAGCTATTTACCAATACCTAATGCAAGGGTATACATATCAAATTCAATACAGTGCAGGTAAAGACTCTGAAACCGTTTTAGGATTGTTTTTGCTCGCACTAATTAAAGCCAAACGAGATGATGCGCGTATATCAAAGCATCACTTCCTAGTTCATGTTGATACTGGTATCGAAAATCCCGAGGTACGCACTCTAGCTGATTCAAAGATGGCAGCTTTGAACTCATTTATCGATGCAAACAACTTACCATTAGTGACATATATTGCTCGGCCAAGTCTTGCGACAGCATGGGCCTCGCGCATTATTGGTGGCCGAGGACTTCCAACTTTTGTCTCTACAAAATACAGGCAATGTTCCATAGAACTGAAGGTCTCATCTGCTAACAGAATTGTATCTCAGCACAAGAAAATGATGCCCAATGCGGACAAGAAAAAAATTATTATGTTACTCGGTAGTCGGGACGACGAGGGCACTATCCGTGCAAACAATATTGCTAAGGTTGGCGGTGACGAAGTGACAATTTCTAGAATAGGTAATAAGTTTTCGCTATACCCAATCAAATCATGGTTATCTGCACAGGTTTGGGAATTCCTTACTTACTCTGGTAACCGACCATCATCCGTTATTCCTAGCTATTTAGAAGATCACTTTAAGACTGTTGACCTATATCGAGACTCTGGTTCGGGTGAATGTGTTATTTTCCAAGTCGATGATAAAGATGGCGGCAATGGGCAGGGCCCTTGCGGCTCTAGACACGGCTGCGCATTCTGTTTAGCTGCCGGCATCGACAAGAGTATGGAAGCTCTCCTTGCGACTGACCCAGCGAGATACAGCTACATGAAAGGCCTTAACCGTATTCAGCGCTATCTAGAGCTCACTCGTAATGATTGGAATCTACGCCATCCTGTTGGCCGAACGATCTCAGACGCCGGCTTCATTAAGATTCAACCGGATGTTTACTCTCCTGACATGCTAAAAAAATTGCTTCATGCAGTAATCAGCTATGACTACCTAGAACAAAAGCGAGCAGCTGATTTAGAAATGAAACTGATCAATGGTCAGGTAGAAGACAGCGAGCATAATCGTAAGTTTTCAAAACCACAGTTCAAGATCATTGATGAACGCCAGTTAATAGCTATCGAGTTCTTGTGGAGCTTGCATCACTTCCAAAAGCTACCATTTGAAGCGATCGATATCTGGCATAAGGTCTATACACATCACGAACTGGAGCTGCTTAAAGAAGTGGACACAATGACTGCCACACCAAAGTCCCCTCAGCCAAAACCTTACTGGTTAAAGGTGAATCAGTGGGGAGATGGTAGTGAGATGGATGGCCTTTCAGACTTCTGGAGTGAGCTAACATATTTTGAAATCAACTCAAGTCAAACTCATCGAGTAATTAAAACAAATGATGGGAATCGCAGAGTGGTGGACTACGTCGAAGGTGACCTGTTCGATGTAAACCAAGAGACTGCAGAGCTCATTATTTGGAATGAATACCCAATTTTAAATGACAGCAAGCGAAATGGGTTCTACACGCCATACTTCTCTGCTTCATACCTGCTTCGAGTTGGCGCCGTAGAACTTGGAAAGGGTCAATCCGCACGTTACCACTCCATGGCCCAACGAGGACAGACTTATCATGCCCTGGGGATTACTGGCCAGCGCTCAATGGATGACATTGTCAATGACGAGAAGCTAAAGCACCTGATAATCGATGATGCTACATATAAACCACTGTCAGTTGCTGCTATGGCAGCAAAAGAACAGTTAAATGCCGAAGATAAAAAACGCCAAGAAGAACTGACACTATTAGCCCGGAAACGTAAAGCTTGGGCAAAACAAAATCCTCAACAAGCTAAAGATGCTGCACGCTATAAAGTTGAACTTACTGCACAGCGTAAATACGAACATCAGTTCAAAACTTTGTTTGCAATGACTACTAGTATTCACGCTCAAATGCAGAACAACAGACGAAATGGTGAAAGCACAAAAGCCATTAAGCGTGTGCTAGAAAATCTTAGAAATGAAATTTCTGAGCTACGTGAAAAGCAGAATGAAAAATTTCACTATAGGTCGACCCAGCACCAACTCAAAGTGAACAAGGAAACGCTTTTTGCATTGAATAAAGGGTGGTTTGATAAGTTTGATTCAGACCATATCCGTGAGTACGCAATTCACGCTCCAGAGGGGCTCAGAATAGAGCTAGAGATGGCAATTAGTCACTTAGAGTCAGAGTTAACAAGAAAGAGCTTTAAACCCAATAAGGCACTGTGGCCGCAATGTATTGGCAAAAAAGTACCATGCCAGCTTCACCCTACGAAGGTCGCCTTGGAAACAACTTTAATTGTGGGTGCAAGCAAGTTGGCAATGAACCTAGAGTTATTTATGAAAGGATAATCGATTGCGGGATTGAAGAAGTATAGTGATATTGAAATCTAAACCGCGTAAGGACAAAAAATGGAAAACCACTCCCTACGAAAAGTCACAAGACAACTATTTGATTCAAGCAAAATCATTCTTGCGGCAGGGGAAAGCCCTACCCTATATCGACGATTAGTGGAAGAATGCCCAGAAATTGAGCCAGAGCGAACCGTAGCAGTTTACCTTTCGAAGTTTGTCATCGAGATGACTGACGAAGGAAAGTGGGGATTAATGTTAGACCGTTCAGTATTTGTGGAAGCTGATATCTCGGTACTTGAAGACGAATTGTTTAATTACCTGTACGACAATTACTTCCAAATTGACAGTTGAATGAATAGAGACTGCCACCTTTTCTTTCAGTGGAACCTTTTAGACAAAACAACCATGTACACTCGCTAACGAAAAAGGGCGGGCCCCGCCCTTTCGTTATCCCCTCAGGTTCGTCCTTTCTTACCTTACGCCTAAATTCCGTTGGTTAAATTTGCATTGCAAAAATCTCGGGCTGCCCCCGAACCCGCCGACCATGTTTAACCGATAAATAAATTTCTCAGCCAAACCTCGGTCATGATAAACAACCAGTTCCAGCTATTTTTCTGAGCATTCACATATTAGTATGTCGCCTAAATCTTTCAGGCAAACACAACTTCCATCTAGGTTTATCTCGAACGGCCACAAAGCTAGTCCTACCTCCGAATTGCCCTCTATTTTCCAAAACTCTCCGAATAATTCAGTTGACTCGAATTCGGATAAACGTGATGTTTCGCCATAATCAAGCTGTCCAATGAAGATTTTTGGATTCACGCTTTTTTCACCGAGGAATTTTTCAAGAGTGCCAAATCCATCGGGCGTTACAGTGAAATCTACCTCCCCCCCGACCAGTCCTACTCTCCATTTTTGATGTGTGTCCACATTAAGGAAGTAATCTTTTCCTAACACATCTACTAGGTATCGGTTAATTTTCCCAATAAGCTCGTCACGTTGCAAAATGGCTAGATCGAGACACTGGAAAGCATACAACCTCGCAGTGATTGATAGGTCGGGATCATCGTCTGGTTGACGTTCTGCCGTTTCAATAATGATTTCGTTGCAGCGCATCATATACAAACAACGCGCTAACTCATTCGCCCAATCCCGCAGAATTGATGATTGCAATTGCTACTCCTAAATTCCGTTTAATAAGAATCCGTTCGAAATCGAAAGGTCATGTATCTCATACCCTTGAAGTTAGTAACTTAGAATAGCCTTGCCGACAAAGTTTTCTCTCGGTACAAACCCCCAAAATCTACTGTCTTGGCTGTTATCCCGGTTATCCCCGATAACAAAATACTGGTCGTCAGGTACTGACCACTCTCCTTTACCGTGCCCATCTTGAACGAAGAAGCTCTCTATACGTTCTGGCTTAGCTCCATCAATTTCAGTTGTGTATCCATCATGGATATATTTAACCTCTTGGCCATCAGCACTTAAGACTTTAAGGTCTTTCCCTTTGTATATAACTGTGTCACCAGGAGTCCCAACTACCCGCTTGATGTAGTTAATACCAGGATTATCGGGTAGACGAAAAACGGCCACATCACCGCGTTGGGGGTCAGCAATCTTCCAAATCATTCGATGAAACAATGGCTCATGAAGGCTGTAGGCAAACTTTTTAATCAAAACCTTATCGCCAATCAAATAAGTTGGTTGCATTGACTCCGATGGTATTCTGTACGTTTCAAAGGCAAATGTTCGTAAGACCACAACTACAACTAACACGGGGAATAAAATGCAGAGCCATTGAACAAGCACCGGGCGCTGCATAACCACCTTTGTATCATCACCGATCTTTTCCTGTAGGTAATTAGATTCGGCTACTCTTGCTGGCTTCCAAACATAAACATCCAGCAAATAAATTATCCCCGTAACAACGGTTGCTGTTAAAAGCAGCAGGTTGAAAAAATTAACCATCAGACCTCTTTAACGCACATGTTAGAATTCGTAAGCAAACAATCGACACTGGCATAACAGCCGCAAATAATCATACCATGAGGTGATATTGCACACCTACATCCATAACGCTTTCATAATGTCTTGCAGGTTCTATATCAAGCGTAATAATGGTATTGATAAAAGTGACAATTTGTCCAGCTAGACAACAGATTTGGACCCAGCACTAATGGAATCATTGAAGGGAATATTAGGGATGAGATATTTTTCACAGAGGTATATGCGCGTTTTCATTTTGACGAATGAACGCTTTTGGAAGCAATCTCCTACGCTATTATTATTGGTACTAACATACCTTACTTACAAAGGCTTTATCGAATCAAACTTAGGAATACTACAGCTCACAGTAATGTCAGCAACTCCTGCAGTAATCGCAACCGCCATTCTCCGCTTTAGTCCTGCCATTTTATTTATGGGCCTAAGCACCGGCATCGCAATGTGCTACTTAATTTATTTGTCAGGAATTTACCAAGTAATGGTTGGCGATGGATCACAGGATGTTATTCAATGGATGATATTATTGTGTGTGCCCGCGGTTCCAACAGTGTACTGGTCTTTCTTCTTCCACACGCTGTATGACAGAGAGAAGCAGTCAAGTAACGAAACTCAACAATAGCCAAAACTCGTGCCATATAGTTTTGCGTGGATGAGGGAAGATCATTGAAAATTGCATCCGTTAGGGAGCTACGTCCTGCCGCTACCACAAGTTTATGATGTTCTAAGTATAACCTTTGTGGTCTAGAGAGCCTTAGACCCGATTTATAAAGTAGTCTTTCTTCACCAGACGATGGCAATAACTTTTATAACCCCCTCAAGACATATCATCAATTTATGCTTTGCTAAAACGGCAAGTATTCCATATTTGTAACCAAAACCAAGCGCTCAACAAGATTTTAAGTGTTTAGCATACACATTCACTAATTCAAAAATCTGAATGTTGATGCAAAACATTGTCAGCCGAGTTTTTGTCCTGTATCAAACCATTCTTAGACCATAAATTCAAACACTTACCCTCTTGCGCATTTAAAAATCTCCGTACACTTGTACCCAACTAAACCAATAAACCGAGATTAAGTGGAGACACAATGAAGGAACTTTTACTAACTGCCGTTAACGAATTAACTGATGAAGAGTTATCATCTCTATGTGAGCACTTGAATGAACAATATAGAACTGGCTCACCTGTTGTAACCGATCATGTATTTGACTTCGTTTATTTGGCTGCACTGAGAGAGCGTGTACCTTGCCACCCTTTGCTCATAAAACCACAACCTACAGAATTTGAACCCTCCAAAGGTCGCATCCAACATCCAAGCCCCATGCTCTCTACAGACAAAACGTATGAAGTGGAAGGGGTTCAATCGTTTGTAGCTCGATGTGAAAAAGCTGCGCTTGCAGAAGGCATTGCCCCTAGCTCTCTACAGTATAGGGTGCTGGCAAAGCTTGATGGTATCGCAGGGCGTCTTGTTGCTTCTACAAAGCAATTATTCACCCGGGGTGACGGCATGTTTGGTAATGACATCTCACACCTAGTCGAAGCTGGTCTTGTAATTGTTGGCAACCAATCCTTAGATGGCGTTGGTGAGGTTGTAATGGAAATGGATTATTTCGAAAAGAACCTCACGGAGTATTTTGCGCACCCTCGGAATCTAATTAGCGGCATGGCGTGTAGTGACAATCTAAATGAATATGCCTTGCAAGCTATGAATGACGGGGCTGTTCATCTTGTTTTATACCGCGATATGCCTGAAATCGTAGTAGATGGAATGACATTAGTCAGTAAATTAGACCAAATTGTTGCAGAAACAAAGGCGTCATCCCCATACCCTTTGGACGGTACGATCATTGAAGTTATTGGTGATGACCTTCGCACAGCAATGGGCAGCGGTTCTCATCATCATCACTGGCAAATTGCTAAGAAAGAAGTGGGTGAAACAGCTGAGGCGAAAGTAAAAGACATAATATGGCAGGTGGGTAGAACTGGCCGCGTAACCCCAGTAATTCAGATCGAACCAACGGTTTTAAGTGGTGCAACTATATCGAAGGTTACAGGGCACCACGCTGCAAATGTTCGACAACATGGCATTGGAGTTGGAGCAAAAATTCTGATAACAAGGGCTGGCGAGATTATCCCCAAGCACCTTTTAACTACTCTTCCAGTAATAGCTGAACTACCAACAGAGTGCCCGTGTTGCAATTCAGAATTGATTTGGAAGAAAAGCCCTCAGACCAATGATGACACCTTCCTTGTTTGCGAAAACATTGGATGCCAAGCACAATCGGCAACAGGAATTATTCATTTCTTTAATACTATTCAGTGCGATCTGTTCGGCGCCAAGAGCGTCGAAAGGCTAGTACAGGCTGAATACACTTGCGTTGAACAGATATTACTGATGAATGCAGAAGCATTCATGGCTGTTGGATTCGGCGCAGGACAAGCTAAGAATTTTGTTTCTGAAATGGGGCGTGTTCTACGGGAGCCACTGCGAGACAATCTGCTTTTGGCATCCCTTGGGATTTCGAAGTTGGGTCGAAGTGCTAGTGAAAAGCTGCTGGCTAAATACCGTATTACCGAACTTGAAGGTGTTTCGGCGGAACAGATAGAGGCCGTAGATGGTTTCGGCGGAATAACCTCAGCAACCATCGCGAAGGCACTCTCTGACCGAGCTGATACTTTGAGATTCCTGTTGTCTCGTAACTTTAATCTTGTCCATACACAAGACAATCTAGTTTCGGGTGGCGGCTCGCTTGATGGGGTGAACATTGTATTTACTGGCACCATGTCGGGTTCACGTGACGAAATGAAGGCTGACGCTAAAGCTAAAGGTGCTACAGTTCAATCTGCTGTTAATGGAAAGACTAACATCCTATGTTGTGGTGAAAAGGTCGGCCAGAAGAAACTAGACTCAGCTAGGGATAATGGAGTTGAGATAATATCAGAAGCAGAATACTGGGTGAGATTTAACGATAAATAAGATGTTCGGGGCGCAAGGTGGAAGTAATGTAACTAGGCGCCCCACCACTTGCCCCGGCAAGTGTTAACATGCACTACAAAATTAGATTAACTGAGATTTCTCCATGATGCGGGAGAGGTTTCCGAATCTACATGTTCAAAACCTTGCTTGAATTTTTTACAAACATATTCTTTGCCATTTCTTTCAATTCGCGCTCCTACGGTGAATACCTCATTCCCCCATACACATTGGGTCATAACGTCAACAGAAAGTGCCTGATAATATTTATCAACATTTATAACTTGAGGCTCATCAGCAAAAGCAGAACTGCATAAACAAGTAAGAACAACACTAGCAAATAACTTTCTCATCTTATCTCCTATTAAAAGTTAGTTATACTCCAGATTAACCCAAAATAAATAAACTTCAATAGGGAAAGCAAAAATATTTTAAAAATTTTAATCAATAAGAAAGCTGGCCAACTAAATATAAAAACCAGAATTTAAATCAATATGACACCTATACAATATATTTATTATGAAATCGACTACACAACAATTCAAAAGTAATATAGTTGCCATCACTAAAAGAAGAATTTGAGCGTTCCTTACAACTAATAGATCAGGCAAGGTAAGCAAGTTTTAGGACTGCTGGTGGCATAATTCGATAACTTTCAAATGTTTTTCTATAGGATCAGGGGTATCTGAAACCCTTGTACTGCATAGCTTATACTTTAGCGAGTTTGGAGCATTCCTATTTGATTTTTCACTGTCTTTAGTCATAAAAATCATGACTTTATCTAATGATTCACTTGTAGATTTAAAGCACTCCGTGTAACCCGCAAAATGTTTGCTCGGCGTATACCTGTATTTAGACAATGCATTGGCGTTGTTGCCTAAATGAATGAACCTTCCGTCTCAGATGCGATCAGATCCTGTGAATACCACGCAGGAACCACTATCAGATGGGCAAATCCAAGCATCGCATCACCAATTGGCCTGAATATAACAAGGCGTTGATCAACCGGGGCTCATTGACTTTTTGGATAGACGAGCGGGCGATAAACCGCTGGTGCAGCACTGAACACCATGGTGGTCGAGGTCGGGGATTTCAATACAGTGACACGGCGATAGAAACCGCCTTAATGCTCAAAGGGTTGTTTAACCTTCCCTTGCGAGCACTCGAAGGTTTTCTCAACTCAGTGTTTAGTTTGATGAACGTGCAGTTAACTTCACCTGGTTACAGCTGCATCAGCAAGCGGGCAAAGACAGTCAAAGTTAACTACCGCCCCCCTTGCCGAGGCGCGATTGCTCACTTAGTTGTCGATGCCACAGGACTGAAAGTATATGGCGAAGGTGAATGGAAAATGCGTAAACATGGTAAGGAAAAACGCCGAACTTGGCGTAAGTTGCACCTTGCGATAGATGCGGCCACACATGAAGTCATCGCAGCCGAAGTCAGTTTAGAGAGTGTGGCAGATAGTGAGGTTCTCCCAACGTTATTAAACCCACTAAGGCGCAAGGTAAAACAAGTGTCAGCTGACGGTGCTTATGACACCAAAAAATGTCATAAGCTGCTGAAACGCAGAGGGTGTAAACCTACGATACCGCCGCGAAAAAATGCAGGTTATTGGGAAGAAGGTCATCCCAGAAACGAGGCCGTCAGCGCTCTGAAAAGTGATGAACTCAAACAATGGAAACAAGAGAATGACTATCACCAACGCTCCCTGTCAGAAACAGCTATGTATCGTTACAAGCAACTGATTAGCCCGAAATTGAGCCTGCGGGACTACAACGGCCAAGTCGGCGAGGCACTGGCTGGTGTGAAAGTGATGAACAAAGTCATAGGACTGGGTATGCCTATTCGCCAGAGGGTCAATTAATACCTGGAACCCTGTTAGGAAAAGGCATACCTAAAATTGATTTAGGCAACAACGCCCAATGCATTTAGTAGCTTGCGTTCAGCTATAAGTGCATCACCTTTATATTTGTATTTGACTTCAAGCAAAACTTTTGCCTTATATGGGGTGTCACTAATGTACCTTTGCCCAGCCTGTGACCTTTGCCATTTTTCTTTTAAAGATAGCTGTGTATCTTGCATTAGAGGCTTGCGACCAAACTCAAATCGGGAATTAGCCCCATCAGCACTAACTCCAACTTTATTAAAAATCTCATTAGTATCAGGACAGTACATTTCAACCAAATAAAGAAACATCTGTAAACCCATAAATCCACTGCCAATCACATCTATTAAAAAATAGAGGGATCAAAATGATCCCTCAACAACTACTCCCAGAATAATTCAGGGGCACGTGGTCAGTTTATCAATCCAAACCTTCAATCTTACACTTCAGTTTGTTATCACCAATAAAAGTCACCTTGTCACCTCGGGTTCCCCTATCGAATGCAAATTCAGTAGTTCCACTGGGATAATGGCTAACAGTAACAAATTCACCTGCGTCTTCAATTTTCTGCCAATTGCCATTATCACTCAAACAAAAGAGCTCACAACGCTGGGTGCTACATTTAAATTTCTTTACTATTGGAGATTCATCAGCCAAGGTTGTAAAGCTCAGCCCAACAAAAAATAACCCTAACAAATACTTCATACTATTTTGCCCTTCTCACGGTGAGTTTAAAAATTCAAAATATCGGTCAAAATTGTCGCAAATAAAAATTCGCGCACTCTATTAACTTATCATACATTTATGATAATCTTAAGTCAGGTCATAGTTATCGGTGAACAATACTATGACCGTTAGCCCTCATATGAGGGCTTTCCTTTTGAGTTTAAATCAAAGCTGTTTGGTCTTTGCCAAATATTGATTTTATAGAAATGTTATTTAATAAAAATAATCAGCAAAAGGTATGAAATGAATCTTACTCTTTGGGGTTCGGCATAAGCTAGATTGTTCCAGAATATTAATCTGTCTGGGCTTCAAGTGTTGCAAATGAATCAATTGTGCAAAGTTCCCCATCAAATGGATTATTGAGCGTTTCATTTGGGAAGAAAAGTTTTAAGCCCTCGAGTGTTGACCTCCCTTGTAAGTAAGCTTCAAATATCCGCATTCCCTCTTTAGCGCCAAAGGCCACAAATCCCGCGTAATCCTGAGCAACAAGCATCCGTAGCGTGTTTATTTGGTGCGGTTTTGTTGCTCTGCGAGCATCACTAATACAGCGATAGCACTCGAACGGTTTCTTGAACTCAATAAACAGCCCGTTGTAACCATGTCGAGGCATCATAAACTGAGTGTCAGGCCAACCAGCTTTCTGCCCCTCCGCGCACAACCTCCAGCGTTCACCCTTTTTGCGAAACCCCCCATTCGGAGTCGCTGCGGTCAAATTGTAATACTGGGGATAATTGTCAAATACTTCTGCAAAAAAGAGTGTTTGCTCATAGTGCTCTCGGTCTTTATCGATAAGAACAGGATTTCTCTCCATGCGCAGGATTTCTTTTCGGTGAGGATTTATTGGTTCATTGTTCAACCTCAACTCCGACCTAAACTGTTTTAGAGATACCGACCCACCAGCCTTCTGACCAAGACCTTCATTTCCGACCGTAACTCGACTAAACCCAGTGCATCGACTGCTAGCTATACCATTTCTGCCACTTCCATATGTTGACTGAGCCAATAGCTCCTGGCGCTCTTTAACCGTCAGTACTGCCACTCTATAGATTCCTCGTTGTCTTCTTTTGTATGCTTCACCCAAATCAGAATTTTGTGGATATGGATTTGAGTATGGATTGTTGGCCTCAGGCAGGCTCTTTGTTACGCAGTAGCAATTTTTTCAAGTTTACCCATGTCGAAAGGCTTATCTTTTTCGTATGTATATGAAATTGCGCCGGCGTTGGAAACATCTACATACTCAATATGCTTCATGCCACTACGCAATTTGAATTGAATGGAAACTGACATTCCTGAATATAACTCGGCAAGCTTAGCAACCAGCTCAGGCCCACTACCGCACTGTATGTTTTTTCCAAAATTTTTTATTAAGAACATTGACTTACTACCATCCATTATTTAGCGCAGACTTTTTGCCTTGATCACTTCTTCAAGAGTATCTCGGCGCTCCTGATTTTTACTGAAATCCACATCATCGATAAAAGTTTGCTTAAGTTGCCGATATAACTGATTAAACAACACATTATCAATCCCGCAAGCAAGTCTGAATTACCCCACCTTGCATCGAATAAAGCATCTGCCGCTGTTTTGAAGAGGACATTCCTGCATACGGCTGCTTAACCACTGATCCACAAAGAGATAGCTCGGTCATCGCGATACTGAAAGTTTCTGATTCCCCAACGAGTACAAAAGTTGTGGTTTTGAGAATATTCTCCCGCCACTCGAATTGTGAGAGTCCCGCGGGTTGTTGAAGACAAAATGACATTATCAAAGTGTTCGCAACTACATTCTTTTGCAAAGCTCTCTCTAAGCGGTGTGCCTTTTCGGCGTCCCCCATCAGATCTGGATCGTATGGCGCCAACATAGCGTCTGGCCATACTAGTCCGTGCATATCAGAGAGTATTAACCAGTTCGCCTTATTTTTAATCAAGTGATCTTTATGTGATTTAAATAATGGAGAGCTATACAAATCCCTTGCAGGTAGCGCCTTTGCGCCTCTATTTTGGGTGGCAGTTCCTGCGACTACATAAACACATGAATTTTCGACCATGGCACCTTCTTTCATCTAGTTCAAAATTTAACGTAATACATTCATAAAGGGAACTAAAAGGTCAATCTGTAGTAATCTTGAGCATTGTGAATTACACTCTCGCCTCTCGAAAGGGCGTAAGCAGACAATCTTAAGTATGAATAAACTAAACTTCCCAATTTCAACTCAAATACTAATCCCATGCGGCAACAATGTATCAGTTAGGCTGATGTTTGCTTCCGCTGAATACTTGCCTAATAGTATACCTCCCAAGCCCAAACACACGCTACAAATTGACGGCGTAAGACTTGATATTATACGGAGCAATGAACAGTCTGACTGGCCGCGCTATGACATCATTGCTGACACGTCTGGAGGTTGTCATTTAGCGTTAGATATCAACTTTATGGGTAAGAGTTTCCGTGTAGATGAGCCAAGTAAAGTATTTTTGCAGGGGGATGAGTTATGTTTGGATCTAGAAGCTGGAAACAAAAGAGCAATTTCAGTCTGGATTGAACCCACTCGATAAAACTTTGAGCCGCCAAAGGATGGCAGCTCAAATTATTCCAACGATCCTATGAATTCACCCAGCCCTTCCACAACTCAGACATTTTCGAACTCGCATGGCATATTTTGGAGTTTAATCTTTGATTTGAGCCCATGTTTCATCTGTACAATTGACCCGAAACCCAATCTCCTTAGCCTGCTCAACAGTTACTTCCAAAACTCGGCTTGAATCTATAAATCCTGGCCTATGTACAGGTCGCCATTGTAACTTGCCATCTGGTTGAATACTTGCCACTTCAAGAGTCGCTGTAGCTACAGGTAACTCTTGGTCTACAGTGCCGAACCATTCTTCTGGATTGCTACTCGCACTCTTAGCTCTGTCCAGAAGACGCTTAATTATCTTTGGTTTTGCCTTACAACGTGGGCGAAGCAAAGACCATGGCAACACTTCTACCTCCACAACCTCAGAATCAAACACTAAACGGTAAAGGCCTTGTCCGTGCATTTCCATTTCTTCTAATGTCATAATCCGAGAGTCACCAGATCCTGGCATTATTCCAACTTTCAAAGCTGAATTTTCAAAGACCGGATTCTTTGACAACCAAGCAATCGGCTTCTCTGGGAACTTCGGCTTAATAGGGCTCGTCCGAATAACACCACTTGCAAAGATGCTTTCAAGTTTTATTCCTAATGTGTAGTGAAACAATTTCATAGTTTTCCCTCATTAACAAAATATTTAAGCAATTAAAACACCACAATTAGAACGCGCAATAGCTGCTGCGGCATTGCGCGATTAATAGCAGGTGATGTAATAGATCTGAATTCAAAGTTTGGAGAATTCGCAATTGATTATTGTTAAGAGAGCTAATGTGAAATATGCAATCAAAGGCATTAGTTACTCTGTGCGGGTAGATAATAAAAATGAAAATCTTTGTGGCATTTAGCCCAGTAACACTGCTTTTCTTATTGGTTATGCGGCTGACTCTATCTATTTAGATTTACATAAGAACCTTAAGGAGGAAGCAATATGTCATCTTTCCATCAACGCAAAGCCAGAAGGTCCGAATACTACTTCCGATTTGTTTTCGGGTGGCGCCAACGCCCCTGCTCCTCATGTGCAGGGGCCGGCAAATATGACAGCCATGGTTCGCCCTATTGCGGTGCTTGCGATGGTTCAGGTAGAGAGCTGTTCCGGGGCCCAAAGGCAATGCAGCCATGATAGAGCTGTTCAATAAAAACCGAATTTTTAGAGAGTTATATGAAATATATCCCACTACACCATCAAGTTAGAGCATTGTCAGCTGGTACAATCTGCTCAATTTCTCATGATGAAGTCATCTTTTCTCAGCTGGACTGCTGCAATTATGATGTCAGCGAGCGCATCCACAATGCGTTTTCCTTGTATGTCCAAAGCTCAGAGTTAGATGTGCATACCTGGCAACAAGCTTGGCGTTTATTTTTAGAGTACTCACAGTCAAGCGCCGCAGTCACCCGTATGCGTGAGTTGCTCACTTACAAAGGGTTTACCTGTATATCATCCGGTGAAACTGACAAATGGAAAGACCCAAATGGAAATCTTGCTATGCTTGATGTCAGCACTGGAGTGATGGCCTGCCTCGGTGTCACTGAGCCATTTGTAATTCAGAAGTTTTTTTTCTATGAAAAGTCAAAATGTACTGCGGCATTTTTCAAGATATAGACAGCAAAGAGTTTCTACTTATAAGAGCTAGCTGAGCGCTGGCTCTGATTTTCATAAGGAACTTCAATCCCAGCAATGACTGAATCATAAGGTTTTGAACAACATATACTTGTAAAGCACACCAAGCTATCTCTGGCCAAGAGAGTCCTTTTCGTAAAGAAAGGTCTGCACACAAGTCCACTATGACTCCACAGGGCGTTTTCTAGTCTTCATCATTGATCTGCTGCACCACAACAATGAGTTCCGCCCGACTCCTCAAAAGTCATGTAAAGCACTTTTCAAAATGGCACTTAGTCACACTAAGTTGCCTGAAAAGTTTTACTGAACTTCAAAAGCAGGTCTTGCGCATTCAATTCGCTGTGAGAGATTTGGTGTAAAACAACCATACAAGAAAGAATTATGAAAGCACTTGCTATATTTAGTCGCACTGACCATAAAAAGAATCTCTACCTACTTCCGGTTATAGTTGAAGTCACTAAATGTCCACTTAGTGATGATTTTGATAGTTATGACTACATTGGGAGAGCATGGCAAGCAATGGTGGATGTTGGCGAAACAGATCCTCAAAGACTTGTCCCTGCAAACAGTACGCATCCACAATTGGACTTCATAACAACGTTCATACCTGGCATCAATGTGAACAAATGGGCAAAGGTGGATTGCTCGTTAAAATCACGTATTGTTGATTCGTTAGTAGCTGACTTGTACACCAAGGAATCGTTCATAGGCCATACAAAGCTAAAGCTGCCTGAGAGCGTTTCATTCACACTTCACAGAGCAAAAAACTCAACTGACATTGAAGTCTGCTTATCTTGCCAGTCTACGCCACTAGACATCATCAAAATGCTCATAACAGCAAGAGACCAATACATTAGCTTTATCCGCGGAGAGCGGTACTCCCTCGCGAAAAGCGCATCCGTGTTAACTAAATTCGTTACTCAGGCGTTCAAGGTGGTCTAAATATGCTGACTTACAACTTGCTCGCCGAGCTTCCTTTGCAGGCCTTAAAACAACGCAAAATTAGCGTGATGCTTGCTCCTTCTTCACCAGTAGTGTTCACCGCAGTCTTATTTCATCATCAATGAAGTTCAATAAAAACTCTCAAATTGGGTCTTGTGCGATTAGTCCTAAATGAGACTCTATTTAGAGTAAATATCATCTGGTAAGGGAAAGTTATATGTCAGATAAACTGTTACACGAGTGGCGTTTGGAGCACAGAAACCCTGCATCAAACAAAAATAAGTTTTACGAAATTATGATCTACGCAAGGGGCGGCAAGTTCTGTGTAACTCGTAGATTTGGGCGTATCGGTAGTAACACTAAGCCAAAAGATGTGGCTGAATTTGAGCGGTATGAATCTGCTGAGGTTAAAGCTCAAGAGCTTGTAAGCGCAAAGCAGTTTAGCAATCGTGATCGATATACCCCTGTCAGTGATATTCGATACAACCAGCCGACCGCGAACCAGATAATGCCAGTTCAAACGGTTGCATCAACCATTCCAAAAGTGCCTGATGCCACATTCTGGTCTGGCATGGTGTTGTCAGCATAGTTGAATGGTTGATAAAGCGCTTCATGTCGCTTTTCTTCATAATTTTTTATGACCTTTACACCATCGCCCAGAAAGTTGGTTGAACCTATTAATGGCTTGGCGTGCGGTCACCTCTAGGATGCTGCTACTAGTTTGTAGCGTGAGTCCATATAAGTTACGGAGCAATTTGAAATGTTAAGAAAAATCAAACGCAATGAAGCCTATGGCATTCTTCGGAAGCTAGACGAAATCCCTTGCATAAATGAAGAGGAATTGAAGGCTTCTGAAAAATTATCGCACCTTTCGGCAGGGCGTCTCGTGGACCAAATTCAATCGTATGCAGAAAGCGAGTTTCAAACATTAGAACTGAATCGTCGTTGTCGAGCAGCAGGCCTCAAATTCTTCTTTGACGCAGGCCAACGAATTCAGTTTAAAAAAGATGTTGGGGAATAACTTGATGTATAGGGTATAGACCGTCCCGGTTTCGGGGGTATTCATCATTCGTAATTTAGGTGTCCATCAACAACTGGTAGACCCTAATTAAGGTTCGGTCGAAGTGGCTGAAGTAAAGGACGCTACTCACCTGATGTGGCGCCAAGTTCGAGCGAAGTCAATTACAGGGTAATTCATCATGCTAGAAAAAATCTTCGTAGACAAAAGTGGCTATCTTTGGTTCAAGACAGCAAACAGGTCGGTATGGTTTGACCATCCAGATCCAAGTAGAGCAAAAGGTGCTCGGACTGATTTAGGCGGTTCTCCTCAGCTCGGAGGAGACCTGCTTCATGGGGTTTTAATCCAGGAAATGTCATCTCAACTAGCTCTTATAATAGCTAAAGCGATTTTGGAAATGAAGCTACCAGACTACTTACAAAACACTCTCAAAAAGCAATTAGAGAAGGTATGGGAATACGTTCGGGGCGAGTTCAATTCGATATCACAAGTATTCAATCAAGCTATTGATTCTAGATGAATATCGAACATGACCTTGGTCATTGAATGTAAGGTAATGCTCCTTATGATTTGTCATAGGCTGTTAGCGGACAGTGAGGATACGGTACTGTGTCACCTTTATCTTCAGGTTTCCCAAGCACCACAATTACAAGGGATGAAACCCTCCTCAAATAGAGATAGCAACACCACACCTACGCATTCAATACTTTGCGTTACATTTAACATTTATTAAGTATAATGGTGTGATCATGTACAGGGCATATATCGCAAGCAGTATTGCTTTCAGGGTGGGCAATGGAAGTAACTAAATGTATTTTGTTGCCAGAGTATTGCGGGTTGTTGAGACTTAACAATTTAAATTTTCAGGCCATGGGCAAACCTTCGAACTGGGAAGTGTCCAAAGGATTAGCTTCATTTCGGCTAGAAGAGTGAGGAGTAACATTGAAGAATTATCGATGCATAGCAGCAATGTTGTACTTGAGTATTGTAGTTACAGGGCTGCTTCTGAACCTGCTGAAGTTCTGGGTTTTGGTTCCATTCGTTGTGACTATGATTGCTGGGCATTTCTTTGCTTATAAATCAGGCGATGCTGAAAAATGCTACTTCAACCATCTTCGAACAACATCCGCAATCAGCATCAGCTTCTTCGTTGCAAACTTTCTGCTATTGTATCTAGCCATTTATATTGATTTTCAACTAGGTCTTTTCCTACCTGAACATCAAATTATCGTCGAAAATCCTGGGCTTTTCATGCAGCTTTCCAATAACCTAAAATACCTCTTCGGCTTACTTTGCATCGGTATACTTGGTTTTATAGGGCTAAGGTCATATCAGTGCCTGCTGGCTATCATAAAGCAAAAGCCATTATGAAATAAACAAAGGGCGCTTATGCACTCTTTTAATTTTCGTAACTTCAAGACCATGACCACCAGCTAGCATCAGTTAATGTGCACCACTATAGGGCCAGATTGTGTGGTCCATCAAACAATCAATTTGCCCCCCTCCCCTAGTCACGAAACAACAAGAATTTGCATACCACTACTTTTTAAATCCCTATTGCGGGAAATGAAACATCGTTAAGGATTGAAATATCTAAATCAGAGAAAGTTAAGGGCAGCAAATGAACCAAAATGCGTTTTCGCAATTACTACAAGCAAAATTTGAAAGCTATAGTGAAATCCCGGCCGATGTCCAAATCCAATTTCTGTATTTATTCTCTACAGGCGGAATCGACATGTTCGATGATTCAGAATCTGATCAACATGTAATTGAGTGGCTCAAAGAGTATGGGCTTTATGAAGTACTTAGCCCTGAGATTACCAGTGAAGGGGTAACTTTATCGCTTAAGGATCCTAACCATCATCAAATCGACATTGTACGTTTGTTTGATGGTAAGGCGTGCTTGTTCGTAAATAACTATCAGGTTGGGCAGTGGGAGGGTGATGAGGTATATGATTTTGCAGAAAGATTATCTGCATCATTAGAAAACACTCTAATCGCTTCCCATGAGTTGAACGAAAAAGATCTTACAGCTTTGGGTGTTAACTTGGAATTTTGGAACTATGACGACGTAACGGTTTGGCTTAGTAAAAAAGGTTAGTAATGCAGCCGTGGCGAGGGTAGCCTCGCCTATTCATTAAATTATCAATTCACGACAATTTGAGGGAATAACTAAGATGCAATTAACTACATAGTTTCAATCACCTACCTACCGAAGTCGTAACCTGCCACTGAAATCGTTTTGCATCAGCGTTATTGTTCAACAGACAGAATTGAACATGATTTGCCATTATGAGCCGAATAGGGTTCTATGATTAAATCGATTTTCACTTTAATCCTGTCAGTTTCCGAATTTTTCCTGTATCCAAGACTTAGAGTTCAATCAAAGCTCTGTACATCTGTTATTGAGTAACACAGTAATTTGTCCGCAATAATCACCAGAACTTGTCACACCAACCTGATTCAAATTGCACTTCAAATTTACTATTGCGGGTTCCAATATTCGAAGTTTAATAGATTTTGAGTTTAGTGAATTTCAAAAACGAGTGAGGTTAAGATGATAGGTTCAGGTTTATTTTTAAGTGATGACGTGTTTACACCTGAGCACTTTCAAGCTGTGGAGGAGTACTTGAAGCAAGAGTCAAGTCTTCCTGCCCCGACTTCTACGGGCGGCCTATTTTTTACTGATCATGATATTGAAATTGCGAAAGTAAACGAGAACCTTCCATTTAGAATAACTCCTGCATATGACACAAACGGTAAGCCGAATTTCATTGATGCAAACAGCAACCTTATTTGTGGTATATATTCTGGTTTAGAGAACGAGGTTTATCACTCTCTTCCCGCTATAAGTTCAAGTAAGCTTAAGAAATTTGCCAAGTCTCCAGCACATTACAAACGTGCCTATATCGACAAAATAGATCGCAAACGTCTAGCTAAGTCAACTGAACGTACCTTTGATGCAGGAACATATGGTCACGAACTAGTACTTGAACCTGAGGGCTTCTATAACAGATATTTCCGTTTATTGAACGCATCCGAGCACCAAGACTGCCTTCACACAACTGAGGAACTGAAAGATAAGTGTAAAGAGCTAGGTTTGCCTTTATCGGGAACTAAATCGGCACTAGCCGAACGCATCACTCAAGCAGATCCAACGGTTAAAATTTTCGATGTTATCCAGAAAAACCACATCATCGCAAATGCAGGTAAAAAAGCCCTATTGAAGGCAATTGATGTGATTGACTCATCTTCTGGCAGGCCAAACCTGATTGATACCCTTAAGCATGAGGAGGTTAAACCACTACTGCTTAAAATCCCTATTGACCCTATTGTCTGGGATGACGCACACCGTGTATGCAAGACTATACGTGAACACGAATGGGCAAACGAGATCCTCCAAGATGGATTTGCTGAGTTGTCAGTTATTGCTCTATGTCCAGAAACGGGGTTGATGTTGAAAGTTAGATTCGACTGGCTAAACCGAAATGGCGTACCTGCTGACGTCAAAACGTCTCGTAGTGCAAACCCAATCATGGCCTCTTATCAGTTTGGCGACCTAGGCTATGATTTACAAGCTTACATGTACACCTATGTAGGTCGACTGGCAGGGATCCCCTGCCCTGAAAAAGTGTTTCCCTTTGTCACCTGTGAATATCTAGAGGCTGATATTTGTGAAGTGTTCGAGTTGTGTGATGAAGATTGGGATATAGCTCAAAACAACTTCCATCGTCACATCGCAAACCTTAAAGATTCATTGGATAACGATGATTGGCCTGGGTATACCCGTAGAAACGGTTCCACGTTACTGAGACTGCCCAAAAGAGGGCGCATTTAGTCCTTAGCGCCTAGCGCACAAACCCCGAATTCCACTTGAAAGTGACAATCGGTCTTTAAATGTGCTTAATTATTTAGTTCGTTAAGCTTCACAGGAACAAAGCGCGAGTTCCTTATCAGACCATATCCATCTAGTGCTAGGCTATTATCTACCCTCAAATAACCCCAATTAATTACCACGCAGCAGGGAAAACCTCTTTAGTATCGAGACATACGCTTAAGAGGAATTCCCCCTATGACGAAGATAATCAAAACTGCCGTTACTTTGATGGCCGCCTCAATTGGTGCCCCTTATGCACATTCAGAGGTCCTGTCAGTCAAGTTCACCGACGTTAATAATGTCAGTGCTGAACACCCAGTTTCAAAGAAATACATCAACCCCACTTCGGATATTACTTTGCAAGTTTCAGGGGGCCTTGATCGACGTTTAGTTGTCAAAATGAATACCGGTTCGGGCATTACTACTCAAACATTCACCAGTGAAGTTATTGGCGTTAATGACCGGATCTCAGCGTTAGGCCGCGACTACTATGGAAAGACTTTTACTTTTGCCAAACTAAGAGATGGTACTTTTGAGATTGTTGCCGAAATATTAGACCTGTCAGGGAATGTTGTTCAGACCGATAACTACCCGCTGATAGTAGATACAACTCCTCCTACTATAGGCGACCCCGAAGCTAATAGTTATGGAGGTTTGGACGGATACAATCTGCCGCCAGACACGTGGTATACAGGCTACTATAACTTGAACAAATACTACGCTTCTAACGTTGCCGACGATAACTCTGGCATTGACCATGTAAACGCGATTATTAGCGAGGGCTCACAAGTACACAAACACGCTAAAGCAATATTCGACGCCCAAGCGAAGCAAGCGCATATTGGCCATGGTAGCAGTTGGTTTCCACTTGGTGATAACGCCACAAGAATTTTCGGTCTCCAGTTTGAAGTTGTCGACAAAGCGGGAAATAAAGGGTACTCCAAAACTCAACAGACTTACTTCGATTCAGTAGGTGGTAGCGAAGAGTTGTTCGCAGTATATGACCCAGATTCAACCTCTGTAATGGGTGGGCAGAGAGGGTATGTTCCATACGTGGCTGGTATGGAAGTAAAAACGAACCCGATCAATATCATGTACCGAATTCCTAGATCAGATTATGTCGATTTCTCTAATGGCGGCATTGAAGCAATCGGGGCATCATCAATCCTCAAGGAGGTCGACTCTAATTACGTATATGCAATTTACTCACGCCCGTACGGTTTTACGGACGGAAACTACGTTAGGTTTACTGATCGCCGAGCATGGATGACTGACGGTATTCAATACAACTTGAAACTGGCTGCCGGGGCGCCTATAGCACCCGTTCGTAATGGATACCTATACCAATATTCAGACATTGGTTGGAGTAGCTGGGCGCGTCAAGTTAATGTTAATGAACTTCCATTAAAAGTCCTCGCATCCAAAGGTATCGCTGAGGTTCGTCCTTATGATCAGGTATTCAGTCACATGGGTAGTTGCATTATCCCAGCAGGAGAATCGGAATGCACAATCTCTTATAATCCACCCAAAGAGTTGAAAGAAGGAACCTTTGGAAATTTGCATGATGTCGCTAATTTCAACAACATGGATGGTAGCTTATACAGCCTTCCAGGCTGGGCAAGCGTACACTGGAATGGGTCACAAATTCCCTCTATCACCAAAACTGAATGGGATCCGACTACCAAGAAAGTGACAGTGTTTGCCCACCAGCCAAATCGGGGGTATTACTTCGATGCGATTCGGATAACAGATGCGTACTTAGAGTCTAATGGAGTTCGCTTACCCGCCACCCGAACCAAGTGGGAAGAAAATGCAGAAAACTTCAAGTTTGAGTTTGATTTAACCCCCGTGCCAGAAGGTCAATACGACGTTATTGCCATCGTAGAAGAGAACCATAAGAACTTAGCTCAGGCGGCGGTAATATCGTTCTCTAATGACTCAACCCCCCCAAGCATAACATTGTCATACAAGGACAAGCCGATTGGTGACATAATCCAAGGAATTTCTGGGCTTACTGTCACAGCAAAGGATATCTCCGCCATGAAGCTTTTAGATGCTCAGCTGACTGGTGGTCCCGCAAGTGACTCAGTATTCTTAGCCTTCAGTAAAGTAAGCGAAGAAAGTTGGAAACTAGAGCAACCGCGGATTTTCCCAGCTCTGCTGGATAATGAGGTGTACACACTCACGGTAAGGGTTAAAGATGAGTTTGATAACATCGGCAAAGCAAAAGTCAATTTCAAATATACACCTGATAATTGGGTAAAACTCGTGGGCTTAAAAACGCTGTCTGTTAACGCTAAACTCCTATTCAGAAATGACCTGCCTGTTGCGCTGGTCACCTCATCGGAACTACGCACTGACTCTGGGAACCTCGCAACAGGCATGCAAGATGCAACTGTTACTCTACGTAAAGATGCACCGTATTCTGTGATTATTGAAGGTCATACTATTGCTCCCGGGGAAACGAAGAACATCCAGTTTGATTTGGACGAACAGGGTGGAAAACTCTTCCTGCCGGTTTATCCAGCTTCAAACGTCACTGAAGGTAATGCAGACTTCATGATTGAAATACCTCAACTCAAATCAATTTACGATAAATAGAATGAATTAGGGGGCTTAGTGTTATACCTTGTCTAAGGTAATGTATAATGCTAATACCCCTATATGTTGTGTATTTCGGATCCCAAGCGGCTACTACATATAGTGCTTGTGGCCGTTACCGAATTTCCGCCCTATGATTTAAATCTGTTTTCAGCCCAATCCCACGCTTGTTCTGAGTCGATTTCCTCTTCGTGCGACCAGCCGTTAAGCCACTCTTCACACCCCAAATCATCACTCCCGTAGGGGTTTTCATCCGGCGTTTTATGTGTGAGATAAGCTTCTCGCCCCTGGTCAAAGGGAAGTCGTTCTGACATACAAGAAACTACGTTCTTCCCAAGCTTACTCATGCAAAGCTTGAACAATTCAGTGTCACCTTTAGGGTCAAATACAACTAATGTAGGTTTGCTTTTCACAAATTTTCCGCTCTATTGGTTCACCCGAAGCGAAGACCACTTATCAAGCAAAGTCGTGATCTTGTCTTTCACATCAACACCAATCCGCGCCAACCACACAGACGGTTGAAAATCGCCACCTTCAACACCAAGCAAAACGTTATTCGCGTGAGCGCGATTAGTACCATCGAGATTCACTAGCTCAATAGCACTAAATTTAAACCATTGATCTGCTTCAAGGCTTAAGATGATCAGCGCCGCAGTTTTAGCGGAGCTAGAACCATGTTCTAACGCCATATCAATAAGCGCCAGAGCAGACATAGCTCTTGGCTTGTGGGTTTCGGCCTCGGCCATTTCCTTTCTGTACTGTTCAATGCCCATTCTTAGTAGTTCCTACTTTCCGGCAAACAAAAACCCTCATAGTTCAAACTATCAGGATACCAATCTTCGTTTATTATACAGTGGATGATATTCATCATTTCAGGTTTGATTGATAACAACATAATTGCCGCGTCGGTTTGGTAGCACCCAAAACCACCGCATGTTTGAGTTGCCAAAATCCAATCATCTGCATTAGATGGGACTTGTTTTGTTGCCGCTAAGACTAATGTAGGCTCGGCACTATCAACATTTGGATTATCAAAGGCAACCCACATTTTCTTGCCTGAAATTTCCGAAATTTTTCGTCCCTCATAACCTTTAGCTGAATAGTAAGACATATATTTTTCCACTCGTTCTAATTAGTATCCGCTCTTTAATTATCTATATTGGCATAGAAGGCCAAACTTCATCGAAACTTGGCATATTAAGTGATGCTCTCTCTTCCATTCCTAGCTGATAATACTCAAGCCAAAGCGCATGGGGCCAACCACTGAGAAAATGCTCATTGAAGAAGTTCTGATTTTCACCAACAATATTTTGGACACGATCATTATTTCCATATCGTTTAGCCTCACGTTTGATAAATTCACGTAATTCTTGTTCAAGGACAGAGGTAAAATCATCTTCATGCTTACCTGACCAAGATGGAGTGCCAAACGTATTACAATGATGTTCTGGCGCTGTTGTAGCAGTACCAAATGTACCTATATATCCCATACGAATTACTCTTAAATTTCCGTTAATTGACTGTGTTAATTGGTTCTAGTAGTTTTCATGTGCAAGACAACGAGTAGAAGCCCTAACGTCAATTCCGCTACAATTAAAAAAAATTGAATTGGAAACGCAAGACCATCAAACTCTGAGCGAAACCTAACTAAGAAGTAGCCAGCCAGTATCGACAGTACAGTTAAAAGAATTGAGTATTTTGCATTGAATAACTTCTCTAGCATTTGGACTTTCCGTTACTGTTAAGTTACTTATTCCGACCAATAGGGAGTGACACTATAATCAGCAGCAGTACACCTGCTGGATACCATAGGGAAAATACTGCAAAGGCGTCAATTATAGGCAACTCAGGAACCGAAGGAAGTATGGAGGTCAGTATCATTAACCCAAATACAGTGCTAATTATACGCAGCACATAGGGCCTAACACGTAATGCATAACCATCATCCCTTGCAGCTTGATAGTAACTTCGCAAATCACGCCCTGAAATAGCTTGCAGTTGCCGTTCCGATAACGCATCAGTCCAACCGAACCATCGTTTAAACATCGACCAGCGCAATAATTCAGGCGTCAAAAGGATCATTGATACTACGATAACAACCCCCCATGCAATGACAGACCCAACATCTATTCTCGCGGATTTGTCGATCACAGTAGCCAAAATAACAGGAGATGTAAGCGACCAAATTAGTGCAATTTGCTGACTTAGGGTTAATTTCAAGGTCATGCCTAGATTCCGTTGTTATTTATGGTGCTATTTTAGCGCTCGTATAGCGCCGATGATCGGTGCTAACAAAATAGGTGGAACTAAAATAATTGGGTGAAAGAGATCGCCCAAGCTCATTTGTCCGTCAGTTAAGAACAACGCAAGTCCAACCATGGCTAGAAACCCGATTAATGCAGTTTGCAAGGCATTACGCCAGAAAACATGCTTATCAAACCTTAATCGTTCATCATCAATATTCAATTCTGAATTTCCGCTATTCATTTTCATTTTCAATGAGCAATGCGCAGTTAATAAGCATGTTAGCAATTGCTCTGCATTCAGTCGCTGTCAGATCAACACCTTGAGAGTTCTCAATGTCATCACTATTTGGCTTCAAGCACTCGATATTGAGCCTTGCGAGTCCCTTTAATGAATCTTCAGCAGTCACTTTATAGCCAAATTCTTGGTTACGTTCTTGGCTGGTGATATCACCAACATATATAAACTGAGAAATAATACCCACAATAGCCACCATATTTTGTGTTTTATGAGCGGTAGGAACCACAACATTTTGTGATTGTGGCCGTGTCCGATTTTCCGAGTTAAAAAAATACCGCTGGATTTACGCCGAAGCGCTGAGCCAGCTTAGAAATGTGTTCTTTGGTCAGGTTCTTTTTTCCAGCCAATACCTGCGACACCATACTTTTTTTGCCGATTTCAGCTTCAAAGTCTGTGGTATTCAGTCCGTTCTGATCCATCAGCACTTTTAACGTGGCAACTGCTGGATCAAGTTCAGCCTGTCTACTGTTGAACATATCGAACCGAAGTGATTCATCCTCATAACGCGCTATAACGTTGCTCAGGGCTTCAATAACCACGAGATTCGCGTCATAGTCATCTAACAGTTCTTCCATCAGTTCAAGTGCTTGCTGATGTTCTGCTGCGTTGCTAATGCCAGCCAGCAAAGGCACATTCGACATAATGTTACCCGCCAGTTTTGTTAATTCGGCTACAGCTAACATTGGAGCCTCCTATTTTCTATACTTCTTACAAAGCGCATCGTACTCACTGTGGGAAACGATATGCTTTACATAAATCCGATTGTGTACGAACTCGATAAACGCCAGCATTCTTAAGTTATTGCCGCCGATGTCGATAATCCACCACTTATCCTTGTACTTAAAATTGTCCAATGAACCAAAAACCGCCCTAAGCTCTTGTGGGGTTTTAAAGTCACCACGTTTTAGCACGTTGTATGTGCTTTCAATCGCTGAGGCATCGTTTGGAAACTTCTTAATTGCATCAGCAAAAGGCTTTCTTGATATTACGTGCATTTACACTCCGTTTACTATAGGTAAACCTTATCAAATATGGTCATGGTTTACAATGGGTAAACCAGTTAAGTTGAACTTTTCTAGTTAAACTCGGGTAATGTCTTCGTAAACCGTTAACCAACACTAGCTGGAATTCCATCACATATAGCAATTTAGATCCATTCGATTGAGCACATTTGCTTGATTCTGGATTGCTGGATCACAACATAATCAATAGTCGTTTCGGCGCTGGCGTGTCCAAGTATTCGCGCCACATTCTCAATTGGCACGCCGCTTAAAACAGCATTTGTACACAACGACTTACGTCCAGTGTGTGACGAGGCTGATGGTAGACCACATTTCTTATAAATCTCGCGCATAGCCTGTTCTAGCGAGTCACAAGCCCAATATTCCCGTATCTCGCCCGAGTCGAGTATTCGCGGCTTAGGTTGTAGCGAATATGGAGCACCGCGAACCGTGTAGAGAAAGCGCGATGTAGGGAGTAGCCCTTGGTAATCAGCACAGCCAGATACGCCCCACTTTTTTACTAAGCGATACTCAATCCATTCTTGGATAATGGTTCTCGATGTTTTATTGGTAAGCCAGATTGTACGGGGCTTCAAAAATTTGCAGATGTTTGCTGGCAGGTTGACTTCATCCCGAATTTTGCCATTAGCAAACAGAATATGCTCAGTTTTGAGTAGTGCCATTTCGGTAACGCGCAAAGCGGCATGAGAAAGCACAACAGCACAGCGTTTACCTTGGCAGTGCGGCATGAGTTGGCAGGTTTTCAGGACTCGTTGAATTTGTGCGGGGGTTAGTGCGTCAGCGCGGCTCATTGTCTGTATTTCCCTTGTTTGTTGGAATATGCAGACAATGCGATTAATTCACTGCCTAACCAGTGTAACACAGCACCAGAGCAGGCTTTCACGGAAAGCAAAAACGCCCCGAAGGGCGTTTTATAGTTAAAGGGCTTTAAAACTGTTGATCAACCTTTGCTCTCAGTTCAGATGCAATTGCTTTTACTTGCGCTTCCTTGTCCTTCGGAATAGTAGAACCATTCAGCGATGAATCCCAAAAGCTGATGACCCCTTCCTCATCCTCATCATATTCACGGTTACTTAAAGCTTCTTTTTCTCGATGCTTAATCTCTATTGCTTGCTTAATAGCCGACCCACGAGGCTCATCGTTTAGTGCGACTAATTTAGCGGCTTCTTTTGCAACTGAATTAATATCTGCATCGCGAGCTTCTTGCTCTGCGTTTTCAACTTCCAAATCCGAACCAATCCCCATCCCATACCTCGACTAAAAATATAAGAAACTCAATGCCGCACTAAGGATATATACCGCGCTAAATATCGATAAGCAACATATTGAAAGACTTTTAGCCTAAATCCATCGTTTCCGAGTTCAACCAACCTACGGCCAAGCAACAAAAAAGCGGAACCCCTGTAGGAGTTCCGCTTTCTCATTTCGCAAACTGCCTATTCGGCAGGTAAACAACTTTTTTCTGAGTGATCTCATTGAGATTATTTTCAGCTGCCTATTCGGCAGGAACCAGCAGATAATTTATACGCTTGCTAGGGCTAAATTTCAACCCTCTACGTTAATCCATCGTTTCCGAGTTCGGCCAACCTGGGGCTACATGCCACGGGAAACAATGCTTTCACTAATTAACTTCACCACTTTTTTGCCACGGTTTAGATCAATTTTGTGTATTTTACATCTTAACTTACAGGCCATAATTCCTGCGAACTTAGCTTTAAGAGTGGAGAGACACACGGCTTAATAGTGATTGCTTTAAAATGTCTGAAGGAGATTCGCCCCTAACTCGCTGATAGCTGATCATAAAGTCCAACGCCCACTCCATAGACGGGGCCGCGCTCTCTTCATTAAACGTGTCAAGGTAAACGAGTCCCATTTCAACAAACACATCTTCTTCATGTTGTTCTTTAACTGGAGGCTTTGATAGATCAACATAATCCTCACAATCAAGGCCACGCTCTTCCTTGGGTTCAGATTTCTCCATCCATTTAAAGGTTATCGAAACAACAGAATTTTTACGGCCATCTTTCGATGAATTTTCGGTATAGGTTACCGCCAAATCAGTTTTGTTACTGATCTCCTCAACAGCAGGGATTAGAAACCGCCGCCGAAAATCACTCATACGGCAATAGGAAGCAGGTAGTTCGTATCGTTCTATTAGCCAATTAATGCCAAAATTAACGCACTGTTCCTTTGACCGATCGCCACCAGCCCTTTCGTTATTCCTGCGTTTTAAAGTTACCCATTGCCTTAATGACTCATATAATCGCATTGAATAAGGATTATTCAATTTCGCCGCATTATGAAGGAAATAGCCAGTGTATTTCTTATCTGCCCGAATCAAATCAACCAATTCAGCGTTAAAGCTTAAAAGTGTGGTACCGCGCTTTGGCCTGACACTACGTTTAGTTGTCCAACTAAGGCCATCAAGCGCCTTCTCTCCGTCATCACCGTCCTCACTTGGCACGTAGAATACAATCTCTCGCTTGTTGAGAGCTGCGGAAGCCTTCGATATGTCGCGGCTGACGTTTTTATGCTTTTCGTCAAAGTATGAAGCATATTCAGAATGCTGGATTACTACATCAAATCGCCCCCGTTCTTCTTTCACATTATTATTTAGGATCTTGTCTAGAGCTAGATAAACAAGGCGCTTTTCATTACGGGACAAAGTGTACGCTGCCGTCGTCAGTGCATTGGACTGACGTAGGTAAACCTTACTGTTATCTACTTCCACTAATGACATTAATTCTATTACCCAAAGCGTGACGCCACAAAACAGGCGGTCACGATTTTAAGCGATCGCGACCTAATATCAAGAACTATACGCAATTCTTTGAACTCGAAAGCATGCATAGCAGTTACTTAAACAATTATGACAAGTCGAAGCAGGTCAATTTGTTCAGATTTGAATCCAGTTTCGCTGACTCAATTTCCTAATAAATTAGAAGCGAAGTAGATTGCCAAATCTGATGTGGATAACCGAGTAAATATCCCTTCAATCTGTCACGAATTACTCTTCAAATCGTCACTTGTTCAACCAAATTTCCCTTCATCCTGTCACGAAATCCCTTCAAACTGTCACGATTAGATCTCTGAGAGCCTTTGTGCAACTGGGCTAAAGCGATCTTAATAAGGATCTTAAAAAAGAATATATTAAAAGGATCTTATAATAAGTAGGTATGGATATGTGGATAACTCCGCTTCGCCTAAGTTACCCACATACCCACACCGCAAAGCTATGGTCATGGTGGACAGACAAGCTGCCCACATGGCCATAGCAGAAGGGACAAGTTTTTTTATTTTTTAAAAGGAAAACCCCGCCAGGAACGCAGGGTATGAATGGTTCAAAATGTAAGTAATTTATTTGATCTTGTTGATCGCTTTTGCCTAACCTGTAGATCCATCACGAGAAAATGCACCCTCAGGGCTCTCAGGCGCCTTCTACTGGCTTAACGCAGATAATTGACCACGTAGTATCTCAGACTCAGACTCAGCCTTAAACTGGGCCTCTGATGCAGCAAATAGGCGATCCATTGACTTCTGAAGTTGCTCAGCTTGCTGTGCGTTTTGCCGTACAAGTAATTCATTTCGATTCTCATGACAGATAATTCGCTTGTTTAAGTCCTTTATTTCCCCTTTCTGTTCAGACACTTTTGCCATAAACTTTTCTAACTTCTTGGCATCAGGAGACTGTGAGGCAGTAAGTTCAACTACTCGGGCTTCAAGTTCTGTGACCTGACTGCATGAATTCGCGAATTTTTTTTGTAGTTCATTAGAACTATTGGTGGCTATACCACACTCAGTTCTCAATGTTGTTATCTCTCCAATAAGGCCATTAATTTCTACCTTTGACTGAGTTAGGGAGTTTTGAAGATTAATAGCCTTGGCGCTCAACAACTTCATTGTATGTTCATGAGCAACTTTTAAATCTGTCATTGCTTTTTCATTAGTTTTATTAAGTAAATCTAACGATTCTTTAAAGGTTATTTCCTTGGATTGACCTTGTCTCTCTGAATCACTCAACTGTTGAAGTAAGCTTTGAATCTGCTGTTCATATTTGCCAACTATTAATAATGCATCCGCGAGTTGTGATTGTAGGTTATCTTTCGCCCCCTCCTCTTCGATCCTAACCTTCTCTACTTCAATTTGAATATTTTCAAATATACGAGGCCACATCGAACCTACAGAGTTGGTTAAACTATCTATGAAAACCTTGAACCATTCTGGCTGTTCAGCAACAACAAAGGCACCAAACCTTGCTTTATATGCATCAAGCCATTCAGCGCATTCGGAGTAATCACTTCCTTCAACGGTTGCATGTAGTTCACTTACTTTGACATTCGCCAGTTGCACACCGTCATTCATTTTACCCACAACAAAATCTTCAAACTGACGTTCTAAACTACTATTAACTTCCATAATCCCAACAAATACTTAACGCTAATTTTTGAACTCGCAATTATACAATGCAACCCTCGAGCAGAAAATCATTCCACCAATAAATATCAACAACTAACCTCACACCGTAAGGCCAAAATCTCAAAAGGCTGAAATTTAATAATTTAAAAAATGTTCTTACTTTAGGGTTGCGGGATTTGGAATGTAGGCGAATATAGAACTACCAAACGGGCTACCAACCCAAACAGAAATTTTTGCTGTGGAGGCAAACACATGGAACTTATCGCTGAGAATTGTCAAGCATTACTAGATTTCATTGGACACGCTTGTAACAACGCAGATAGTCGTCAAACAGGTATCAACTCATTTGACTTCGTTTCTATCGAAAATAATGGTCGAACACTGTCAATCACAGGCAGCAATGGCGTACAGTCATTCACTCGCCTATGTCTAACTGATTCTGTGCAAGCTCATGGTGAGGGTCATATATGTGTGGATGCTAGCAAACTATTCCAAGTGGTTCGCACTCTCCCTAAAGGTCTGCCAGTCAAACTTAAAATGCTCAAGGATAAAGACCGAGCGGTTCTTTCTTCTGGCCGCTCTCGACTTCAACTAAAAACCATCGACCCTAGCAACTTCCCTAAAGTTGACATTTTGGACGATACAGCTACTCGCTTTACCGTTCCTGCAATCAACTTATTGGGGCTGCTTAACGATGCTGCATATGCTGCTGGAAAAAACGATTCTCGCATGTACTTAAACTCGGTTTATCTACAGGTTAAGAATAATATGCTGTATGCAATCGCAAGTGATGGGCACCGCTTGTCAGCAAACAAACACCCAATTGACGGGTCAGCAACAGATATGCAAATCCTGCTACCAATAAATGCTGTTCAAGTGTTCTCTCGACTGTCAGAAAGTCATGACACCATTGAAGTAGCTTTTACAGACTCTCGTGCTGAGTTTAACTGGGGCGGTCTTGTTTACCGAACGGCTTTAGTAGATTCAAAATACCCTGATGTTATGAAGCTTATGCCTACAACCTGCGCTAGCAAAATTCTTACTAACCGCATTGAATTTATTGAGTCTCTCAAACGACTTCTCGTGATGGTTTCAGGCGAAAGGTTCCCAAAAATCAAGTTGACGTATGAAAATGAACAAATGAAGTTTCAAACCATCATCACCGATGAAGAAGACGGATTGGGTGAAGATGTAGTGACAGGGAAGCTAAGCGGCGACCCGATTACGTACGAATTTGGAGTTAACCCAAAATACCTTCTTGATGCTCTAAGCCACATGCATACAGAAGAAGTAGAATTACTGTTTAACAATGCTAACAGCCCATGCAGCATCGTACCTATTAATAACAAATTTTCTCGCGCTATTATTATGCCTGTCAGAGTGTAGCTATGATTGAATTTTCACTAACTGGCGACTATTGGGTCGCCACACATAAAGGGATAACGATAGAGCTATCCAGTAAATGCATAACGCTGATTAACGTCAATCACAGCACAGAAGCGGTGATCCGTTTCCCGAAGAAAATCCAAGATGTTGCAGACCTTTCATTTTTCCCTAGCAAATCTACAGCACGTTGCGCCATTATCTTGCCTGTCGAACTGGGTCAGCTGGAGTTAGCAGATATAGGCATGTCATTAGTTCTCAGGCAATTTGACACTGCAGGCGCTCAAGTTCAGACGGTCACAGCACATATCTAGTTCTCGCAACCAAGGCTGCTTAAAATTCTAAGCAGCCGTTTTGAAACCACCTCATTATGAGTGTATTATTACGCCCACACTTTCAATAATAGGCGTATTGATATGATCGAAACTGTGGCGTTTATGCCAATAAGGGATGCTAAGAAGCTCACTCCGTCATCCGACACAGCTCTAATTTCCATACATGACGCAGGTGAAGGCGCACCTAAGCTAGTTCCCAGTACAGGTTGGGGGTATTACGACCACATAGGGTTTGATGATGCAGCTTATTCAATCGAGCAGATAGAAGACCATGGCGCAGAGTTTTGGGATTACTACGACGGATGCGCCCGAAAGGTACACGGGCTAAGAATTAAACTGATGTTTAAAGAGATCCACAACAACCCTGAAATTCGCCATATCAAGATTCACTGTGATTCTGGTCGTTCTCGGTCAGCTGCGGTAGCAAAATACTACGCGGAAGAGCATAACCTAGAGCTTGAAGGTGATACCAGCTACGCTAATTCCCTTATTTACCGATTGTTACGAGATCCTAGTTACTTCGATGAGGCACTTGAAAAGCATGTCATTAAGAATAACAAAGCTAATGGCTCAAACGCAGAGCGTCCATTCATTCCTGACGGCTGGGTAGACCGATTGCAATACATCCTTTCATTTAAATGGGTTGATGGCATTCTTGAGAGGTTATTCGGCAAGCCGATAAGCAAGGATTAACGGCTTAGGTTGGGAGTGTATTGCAGTTACATTCTGTGACTACCCCCGCCCCGTTCTAAATAGTCGGCTAGAAATGTACGTAGTCAACAGTCTCTGTTGACTGCGTTATATTAAGACCACGCTTTCAAAATAATGCGTTTTAATATAGGATTCATTCTAAATTTCAATAACGGCGGCTTTTAAAATTGAACAAATCATGCACGACGGAACCGTTACTTTTCAGCGAGTACCCAGTCAGTACTTCCAAACTGAAAATTGCAAAGAATATTTGTATTTTCATGAGTATTTTTACTGCAGCAGCCGTAGTTTATTTAACTGCCAAGTCTGTGCTGTTTGCTCCTCCAAGAATTCTCAATGTTAGTGCTGAACCTTCATTTTGTCCTGGAAGCCTTAAGGTTGCTCTCAAGGATGACCATAATGCAATTCTCTCTTGCTCAACCACTGTTAGTGGAAATGAAAATTCATACTCGATTGTAATTAACCGCCTTTCAGTTGTTGCTGCAGAAGATGTTTTCAAAATTGTTGCAGTGCTTAACGATGGCAATGAGTCTGACCCAACTGTTGTTGCCAGCCTCCCCTCATTGGCAGATTCAGACTTGCTAAGAGAGTTTGTTATTAACGCCCTCAATAAATCCAAAACAAACATCCTTCATTCAGCCAGTTATTACTGGGGCATTGGTTCTTCCCCTGAGACGAACCTTGGCTTGATCGACACATTACTTGAAGCTGGTATTCCAAACCCAACAACCCGCATTAATGACGCGATTATGCGTGAGCTAGCATCAAACTATTTGAAGCTTAATCAAAGTGAGATACCAATCCCGATCAACTTGGATAAGGAATCTTCAGATGTTGAAAATCAGAATGCCGAGCTTCAGTGTGAACACGCCTCAGGTCAATCGGGCTTAAGCTGTAAGCTGGCACACACGATAATTGATTTTGCAGAAAGCACAGTTATAAAAGTGATGATGTTTATGATGATTATGATGATGATTTTCTCCGCAATAATGAACCCGAACGTAGTAATGCTTTTATTCAGCCTCCTTTCGGTTTTATTCTTGGCAAACTTGCCATCAATTATTCGCGCTTTCATCATCTAATAAGGTGTCAAATGAAATATTCAAAGAGCAACCTAATCAAAACCACATTGTTAAACGCTGCGCTTGAACCCGTAAACGTGATTCTGGGCTGTAGTGCAGTTTCGCTGGTAACTTTGTCTCTTTTTGTCGATGACGGCGCTTTTTTCATTAGTGCCTCAGTAATATCCTTGCTTGTGTTCACCCTGCTGTCACTTGCTTTGATGAAGAAAAACGCTCAGGCCTATGGTAATTTATACTTTAAGGCACTACACAATTCTCAAATGGCACAGCTCAATGCGCAACTCAATGGGTTAGATAAAACTCCCCTTGTAAAGGAATCTGAACAACTACTAAAGATGTACTGGAATTTGAGATTAAGCGGCAGCCTTAGCGAAGTTCGCAAAGATACACTGGCAGACGCAACCGAACGGTACTTTTCAATCATGACATCTTCATTATCTGCCTTAGCAAGGCTGCCTGTGAATAGTCAGGAAGGTTTATACGAAATCCGCAAGCTGCAGTCTCTGTCATCAGCATACAAGAGCGCATTGATTTCTGAATGTATTGCACAAACATCGGTAGGTAATAAAGATGAGTTCTCGGACCTTCTAAATAAACTTGAAGCGATCAAAATATCTAACGATGAATTTGTGATGAACTAGCTCCATCTATACTCACAAACAAATCTACACTCACAAACAAAAAGAGGCCACTTATTGGCCTCTTTTTGTTTACCCTTAGGTTAAATGCATGTGTAAACACTCTTGCGCGATCAAAGCTGACGGTTAGTTTTGTTTGTATAACTTGTGCGACGGATAAAGAAACGGCGCCCATTGAATTGATTTTAAGTAATAACAAGGGTGGTTTACTCAGCCCAAAATGGAGAAATCTTTATGAACCAATCAACCTGTGTTATGTCGCTCTTGAAGTTCCATCGACAGTGCATTCAGTCGTCAATGGATGGCGACAAAATTAAGCTCGCTCAATGCAATAGCACTGCGGGTCAACTAAGGCTGGTGGAATCAATTCAGCGCAAATCAGACGAACTTAAGATCTTCGACTCAGCAATATCTGGCATCGAGCAAGAAGACTGCTCATTGGTCAATGAGGGGTTAAAGCTTCTTAAGTATCGCTTATCCATCTCTTGCGACTTATTCCAAAAGGTGTGGGATAGGTTAGAAGGTCAACGCAACGATACTTCCCAACAGTTCAATACTATTCCTTTATGGGAGAAGTCCAAATCTGACCTGAGCTTTGTAGATTCTCAACTTGGTATTTGTTAGCTGAGGCCTAGTCGGCCATGCGCAGAAATGCTTGATTCCATATGGAGTTATATAATTGATTTTATTCCATTCTCAGTAAGCAAATGTATTGATTAAAGGCTGGAGAAATTGGCAGACAACTGCCTTAAATAATGACAAACAGGATTTTACAATTGAAACCATTTCCGCAGATTCAGAAGCTAACGACATCCATTATTAGACGTGCCAAAATCCTTCGCCGTTCAGTTCATTTTGTTGGCGCCTTTGCGTCCGGACTTATCGTTAGCCCACTTTTTACAGATGCTGGGTTTTATGAGCTTATAGTTGGAGTGATGATGCTATGTTTTATATTCTCAATACGAGATATAAACAATCATTTCAATATCACTTGGACGAATGTGACTCTAAAAATACACCCCTGTTTAGACGTGTTTCCTCCGTTGAACCGTTGGCTAGTGCCACTAGACAGAATGGAAATATCGCCGGAACTTTATGAAGAACTGGCTGATCTGAAAGGAGTGGTTCAGAGTGATTTTATCGAAGAGAAAATTTCGCACATTCTTGAGTACCGAAAGGGAGTTATTACATATTATGACATTGCAAATATTGCCATGATGGCTGAATGCCTCATCAGGTCGCGACAGTTCAGCATCAACAAGTAAAAATTTTAATTTAAAATGCGATCGTTTGGGTCGCATTTTTAGTTAAATAGAAACAGTGGTAGATTAATTCGCCCGTCGATATCTGCTTTCCAATACATCAAGCAAATCCCATCCAGATTTGTCCAACCCTAAACACGCACTCAAGTTACCACGGTTTCAAAATTTCGCGTTAATAAGGTAAAATCTGTCATCACTGTATTGTGGATTAAGAGCCTCAGGCGAAAATCATAAACAGTCACGACCGTAGACCGAAATACGGTATATCTTGAAACCAAATAATATGTAAGGCATAGCATGAATCCGACAAATGAGCAGCTTGCCATAATTAACTTTACTGGCGGAAATGCGCTTGTAGATGCAGGCCCAGGCACCGGGAAAACAACAACACTAATTGAATTCATTCTAAGGCGGATGCAATACACCCCAGCTTCTGAGATTGCCGTTTTGATGTTCAATTCTGACATTCAGAAAGATTTTCAAAAGCGGATGAAAACTAGAGGCGTAAGGGATTTGCCAACAATCAGAACGTTTCACGGTATGGCTATGAACATCCTGAAGCAATCTGGGCACCTAACCAACATTGGCTTCGATTTGAACATGGATAACGGCGACCAGCAAATGCAGCTTGCTCGTAGTTGCCTTAAGGTAATCTCTGACAATACACGAAATCGCAAGATCGCCGCTTTAATCAGAGAAAGTAAAAGCTGTGAAATTCTACTATCATTCATTGGCTTAGTTAAGGCGCAGATGTTGCCAGTTAAAGAAGTTTTCTCTAATGCTGCCATCTCTACTAACTACAGTTTCTTAATACCGGCATTTTATGAGTTCGAGAAAGCGAGGGAAGCATGTCGTACTCTTTTCTTTGATGACTGGGTTCCAGAGGTTGTAAAACTCCTCAAGAATTGTTCCATCGTGCGTCAGCAGTTCCAGCAAAAATACTCTCTGATTTTGATTGACGAGTTCCAAGATATCAATGCTAGCCAATACGAGATGGTGCGACTTTTGAAATCTGTAACAGCCGACATCATGGTTGTTGGCGATGTGGACCAATCCATCTACTCTTGGCGTGGGTCTAATCCAGGTTTCATGTTGACCTTTGACCGGGAATTTGCTCCCTGCGTTCGACTTACGCTGAGTAATACATTCCGTTATGGGCACCTTCTTTCTCTCGTTTCAAACCACTTGATCAGCAATAACACTCAACGCTTTGATAGCTTGACAATTCCGGCAGTGGGAACTCCACAAACCCTTGTGGACATTATCCCGACAGCAACACCAGCTGCGGATATTGTTGCCTCAATTCAGTCTTTTGTTGCTGCTGGTGGCCAGCATGCTAGTTGCGCAGTCCTGATTCGCAGATGGTCTCAGACAATGCTATTTGAACTATCTTTTTTACTTAAGCGTATTCCCTACTCAATGCCTCCTCAGTACGCCTTGCCAAACTCTCGGGAAATTAAACTACTTACTGTATTGCTTACACTCGTTACTCGTATGGACCAAGTGTTGCTTGCGGACGAACGATCCAACATGATTTATGAGGTGCTTCGCTACCCGCACACTTATATTCCAAACACAATACTAATGAAAATCTCCCGCCAACTTAGTTTAGTTGAACCAGAACAATGGGTACCTGCTATCAATTCGATAATGATGGCAAACTTAAACAGTAAGCATAAGCTAGATAATGCTCGAGATAGATTGGAGATCATTGCCGATCTTTGTCTAATGAAAGATAAGCCAGCTTATGAGGTTTTCAACCGTTACCTCGAAAGCACTGACATGCAAGACTGGCTTCAAAGCTCATCTTCGAGCACTAGCGATTTCGAAGAAGCAATTGAAAGGATTTCAAGCATCACAACCGTGTTGAAGAGTATGGGGCTAAGCTGTATTAACGCACTTGATTACTTCAGTCGATTAGTTTTGTTATCTAAAGAGACGACTAAACAAAAGCGTGGCGTAATATTAACTACAATGTTCCGCGCAAAGGGATGTGAATACGACACAGTGCTGCTGCCTTACTGGGACGCTGACGTTATGCCGATGAAGAACAAAAATGAAGCGGGAATGGGTACCGACGAAGAAGAAGAACGTCGCCTAGCATATGTTGGCATGACCCGGGCCAGAAAACACCTTAAAATTTTCCACGCTACACCGCGGGAGGGTGAGCCTACTAAGTCAAATGCAAGCAAATTCATTAGTGAGTGCAATCACCAGCATTCTGTGTTGTTTGCCAAAGCCCTGTATTCCCAATGTGAAACTCCAGAACTAACCTCCTCTATTTCTAATAGATATGCTGAGAAAATTGGCTTGCCACCAGCAGCAACTTAACCTGGGTGCGTCCTCTTTAATCATCACTTACTGTTGCGCGATTTGTCGGTTCGCTTTTACTGCCTCTATTAATCATGAATGCAAGAGTGAACTGCAATGCGCCCCTTGAAATTGATAGAGTTATGTACCGGAATCGGAGGCTTTCACCTCGCGGCTCTAATGAATGGCTACATCGAGACTATTTGTACATCTGAAATCGACAGTTACAACATTCAGTTCATTGAGCGCAATCTCAAGCTTGATAACGCAGGTGATGCCACGCTGATCGCTATACCAGAATCCGTGCACCCGTATAAGAAACTCGTGGAGCAAGATCTTGTTCCAGTCGAGGAGACTGGCTTCACGTCTCTTTGCATGGAAGACTTCCTAGAAGGTGTACTGGATTGGCCAGACTTGCTGACCGCAGGCTTTCCATGCCAAGACGTGAGCCCGGCCAACCTGCAAGGTAACGCAAAAGGTATTGACGGGGAAAAGTCAGGGTTAGTGCACGAGATCTTGCGCATCATAGAGAACCTTGAACCAAGCTACTGCGTATTTGAAAACTCTAGTAACCTACCAAAGCGTGGACTTGACTATATCCTGTCTGAATTCAATCGAATGGGTTATATCTGCGAATGGGAAACTATCGCAGCGTGTCATTTTGGCCTTCCCCACTACCGCCATCGCACATACTTAGTTGCTTACTTGCCAACAACTGCGGTAGCAAAGGGAAACCGCCGAGTATTCGACTTAGCGAAAAAGCGCGCCAACAAGCTTCCTAACGCGACAATTCCATTAGCAGAGGAAAACCCCGAGCTAATCAAAGAGTGGGCTGTTGTGGAAGACACACGCTCAATCAAGCTAAGAACCAAACGCCTTAACTCTATTGGCAATTCCATCGTGCCTCAGATTGCACTGGCTATCTTCGATGCCATCACGAACGCTGAGAAGTCAGCACAAGCAACCAAGCAGGTTAACCCTCGCAAAGATGAGAAGTACATGGCCACCAGCCTCACCGATGGCTGGGGTAAAGCACAATTAGACCTGTTCAGCAATGACATTGAGTTTGTAACCGAGATGCCCGCTCGTGGGTTAATGATAAACGGAGAAATTTACTCAGGGTCAGTTGACCGTAAACTAAATCCGACTAAGACGACCTATCCCGGGCTTTTCAGTACGATCATAAGTCGTGATGGGAATAATAACTTCACTACCAAGTCTCGTTTGAATCGCCCCGGAAAACTAGGCGGCTTAGTCGGGGATATTATGCGAATAGGAGCCGATAAAGGGGGGTTAAACCCCGAGTTTGCAGAGGTATTTATGGGGTATCCAGTCGGGTGGACTAAACTATCTGCGGCATAGTGACAGCATTTCAGGCCCCGAAGACCCCGGTTGATTCCTGCTAGCGCCCTATTGTGCGATTACCTACCTCGATTAGTCTGTCTCTAGTTAAGCCAACAAACTTGGGATACGTAATGAAACACAACATTCACTTCGCAGGGCGACTAATGGGCGTACACGGCGCAAATTTGCCTACCGACAACGATAATATGATCGTGATATATGGCAATACGCCATGGATACATGAAGGCGCCTGCCTTTGCACTTACCACATAACTCGTATGGCAACTAAAGAAGAGTTCGCAGCTTCGAAGCTTTCTTATGCTTATCCTAACGTTACATTTTGTCTAAAGCAGTTCGCTGAAAACTGCCTACTAGAATTCCGTCTAACAGAAATGGACACTGAGGAATATAACGCCATATACCGCAAAATAAGCAAAAATCCGCACCAAATCCGTGATCTTTGGCCTGGTAATCCAGCAACATTCTTACATCTTCATGGAATGGAACAAGGCGTCAACTACTCGATCGAGCACGGTTACGAACTTGACGTAGAAGTTGAGTTTTTGAAGCTCTTAGGGCCATTTATTCAAGAGTGCATGAGTATGCAACTGGATTCTGCTAGCGAGAATAAAGCACGGTCAGCTTTGGTTGAGATGAAACGTCACCTTGATGTCCCTAACGCTACAGATGAGGAGTTAATCATTCGTATCGGTGAGTTGGCCAAGGCCCCTCCTGCCGGAATAGAAGGTGTTATGCACCTGCGAAAATTACGCTTTCTTAAAGACTGCAATAGCTTTACTCACCCACTGAGTGAGTCATACCACAACATACGAAGAAGGCGTAATGCAGAATACATGACAACTCAGTATGCTAGTGACAAGGAGATCATCTTAGTTGCTATTCATACACGCATAGAGCAATGGCGAGAAGCCAGCAAAAATGCCTAGACTCAAGAAATTAAAACGGCCATTGGCCGTTTTTTTTATACCAGCAGAATATCGGGCACGCCTCTGAGCCCTTTGGCATGCATCCAAGCGTCAGCCAAAAATCCTTTTATCGAAATTGGCGCATCCATCGGCGAGAACCTCATCCACCGCACGGGTAGACTTGCAACCGTGAGACCATAGAGCAGAATGGGCCTGAGGTTGTAGCGCTGTGCGTCATAGACGGGTAATTGGGTCAAGAATTTTCACAATACCGTGTTTTGGATGAACAAAGAGATATTTTGCGATAGTTACGTAGAGGTGATGAACTCGCGGCGCTAATTGCATCGAATTGCACTCCTAATTAGATTGTTTTCTCACGGCTCGCGCATCGGAAATAGCTGAACACTGATAGCACTACATTTCTTGATATAACCCATAGAGTATTCCTTTAGCTTCTAGGTCTTAATGCGGCCCACATTCCTTGCCACAAAACATTAATCAGTTTCAACATAGAATCATCCGATTTAGGTTCTAGTGGCGCATTACGCCCAGATTTCAACTGTTCTAAATACGGCTTTGCGTTTTCGCGCGTAAGTTCAATAGGTTTAAAATTTTGGCTGTATTTATGTTCAATTGTGACCCAAGGAACGGCATGATCTTTTGAATACGATGAAATGATGATTAGGTTTTCATATTGCATTCTAATTTCATTGATAAGCGGCTCTAAAGCCAGATAATCAATGAGTAAGTAATCAATATGCTGCGTAACGACTTCAACACCACGAAGAAACTTCAGCTCATCACATTCCGGGTTGAAATGTGCAAGGTACTTCGCAATGATGCAGCGGTGTTTGCCTGCTTTAATGTAATAATCATTATTGACTTTAAGCAGTTTGATTCCTTGTTTGGGAGTGCAGCCTAAGTAGTAATCAGGGTTGATTTGCAGGTCATCTAAACGCCTCGACATCCGCTCAGTTCCTGCACCGAACAAGGCGCTGCGCCAAGTACCTAAACAACTGAGTTGATCAATTCCTATAATGTTAGCCACCGGCACATCAGTGATCGTTGCATCCGATGCCGCAGCTTCACGGAAGTAAATACCATTCTTAGTGAATTTTTCGAAGAAATTCTCTACGGCTTGATTACTGAATGGAGCAGGATTGGCTTTTTCCAACTCTTGCAGATTAGTTTTTATAGGTTGTGACATCATTTCTACTGTTACCAAGATAGTGCAGCATTCAATGCTTCTTAATGCCCGGCAGTTCAGTACAACGCTAATTCAACCATCGCGATATACCCAACTGCAAAAATTTGCTGCACATCCAATATTCCGTTAACTCACTGGTCACGCCAAGCAATAGCCAAAGCTACAGCTCGCTCCATGCCATATTTCATTACGCTGAAGCTTTTTTTCTTTGCCCCTCCCCCTCGAAGTACATTAGCAATAACTCTTTGATAATATTGCTCAGAACCATCAGCAAGCTTAACTTTGTAGGATGACATGCAGATACCAACAGGTAGGTCACTGTTTTTATCTGCATGTGATTTTGTATGTTTCCGCCCCATTTGGGAATGCTTTTTCGAATAGGGATCTAGCCCTACCAAAATGCAATTTTCATTTCTAAGAGCTATGGCCTCTTGAACTTTGGACTTGTGAAAGTTTCGCTGTTCACAGCCTGGCACCCGAACCATTATTGTCGAGTTGTTACATGACATATATCGTTCAGAATCAATTTCAAGCATATGGATTTGCCGATACCAAGGTCATTACTTTGTTTGGAGTGTACCCACAAAAAAAGGGCACTCAAATGAATTAAAATTACGCTGGTCATCGAATTCGCCGAGAGGTGCCGATGGATAAAACATCAGGCTTGTACGGTATCGTAGATAATTAATAATATTGAGAGTCAAAATACCTCCTGATTTTATCAGTTCAATAACAGCCTCCCGATATAGCATTGGATTGATTCCTATGGCAACAAGGTAGTTATATAAATCAAAATCATTACGCAAATATAAAGGCACATAACTAGGCTGCTGCAAGCTGCAATCTGGAACTAATATGTTGTTAATCATAGTGTAACTCCGCCATCAAGTTAATTGAATAAAAACACCGCAGGGCGTTTTATAGTTAATGAGATTTAAAGATTTTGCTCGACCATTGGCCAAACCGCTGCGACGGCATAAATTTGCGCTTGGTTGTACCTAAGGGGCAAACCATTCAGTGATGGGTCCCAGTGGGTCCGCCCATATGAGATATACCTCGCTGTTTATAGATTAGCAACCAATAAAAACTATACCCTAAGTACATCGGTTCTGTGATCTCTAGACAGCCTACTTGCTCCTCGGAGAACGGTAACTCTGGATATTGGCCATGCTCATGACGTTGATACAGGAACGAGAATGCAACCGTGAATGGGCTAAGCGCAGTTAAATGCTTTGCTTGTTATGGAACAACATTGAGAGAGATCCCATTCTTGAAGTTATGAGTAAATCAAGCTGACTTAACTCTTGGGTTGTGCAATGCAACAACTGGTGTCTACTGTTTTCTACATGTATTAACTACTTCATTGCCCCTATGACAAAGCCAGTACTCATTATCGGCTGCAGCGATGCAAAAACTGAAGCCTCACTACCAGCATTCGATCTATATCAAGGCGCTATGTTCCAATTGATTAGATCCAATCTGCCTAAAATCCATGATCACTTTGAAGTGCTTGTTCTTAGCGCCAAGCATGGGCTTATCTCTTCACATCAAGTCATAGAGGCATACGATCAACGCATGCCAAAGCGTTCCGACGACTTGGGAGTATCTCAATTTGTGACTGACCACCAGCAAGCGGCATACAATCTTCTTCAACAACATGCATACAAGGGGCTAAACCTTTATATCGTCTTAAGTAATGACTATTTAACCGCTTTTGACCGCCTTTGTGATACTCACCGATTCCAAAAATTACTTCGCTCGTTTAATGCGACTTATACATCTCGTAAGCATTCCGGCATTGGAGTTCTTCGAGGTAGGCTTAAGAAGATCTTAATGACAGTAGCTGGTGGACGGTCAAAACCAACACTATATCGCTCAGGCTTGGCTAATTTGGATGAGTTTATAGGTTACAGCCAAGCTAATGCATCGCTTGGTGCTTCGCTAGCTTATGTAAGTGACATAAAAAATCCTCATCTTTTCGATTACATAAAACAGGCCCTTGCAGAGGGAAATAGAGCATTTCTGGACAATGGCATCATTACTGAGATTGGTCGTGGAAAATTTGTAAGCACCGATGAAGTATTCACTCGCTACAAGATGATCGTTAGCAATATGCCTCGAAGCGAGTCTAAGAAGCTGGCTATAGTCATTCCCGACAATCCATTCGACCCTGCAGAAAGCATCGAAATCGTGCGCAGACATAAAGCCGATATCAAGTGGCTTGCCTCTCGAGCTGATGTAATTCTCCCAGTTCATCGAGCTCCGGATATTTCAAAACATGCCTACGCGATGATGAAACAGTTAGACTTTGTTAGGGGTATTCGGGTTGGCGTACCATGCAAAGAATCAATCAAGACAAAAAAACACCCTATTCCTGTGCAGTTAGAATTAACAGACATCGAAGCGTTGTTTGAACTTAAAAATCCGAAAGGCGTTAGCTTGTTTGCCGGGGTTCACTATCTGGCCCTCTCCGAGGTTTCAAGAGGAAAGCTTTTTAAGGAACGGGAGCTACTTGCTCAAATACATGGTTTCGACATGAGCTGTGATGCCTGTCGTACCGCAGCCGTGATGGGGAATGAGCAATCATCTAATCGAATCGGCTCTGTCACATTGCGCCAAGTACATAAAGAGATGTCAATATCAAACACCATTAGCTCTCGGGATTTCCAAATGCACGGCCTAGCCGAGGAGTATGATGAACCATTTATTTTCCAGTCTGCTATGAATGCTATAGATGATGATGTAGTTGAATTTGTCACTCAGTGGAATTCGTTCATGGATCCGGTCTGGAAGTTAGACATAGAAGACATGGAAGAAGATGCAGCCAAGGACTATTGCAGAGAACTTATTTGCAGCTTCCCTAGAGAAATAGAAAACCAATTGCTCGACAAGTTGAAGAACCACTACTGGGAGTTGTTTTATAGTGAAGAGCTCAAACCCACCAGTCTTGATAAACGTGCGGAAACGTTTACTCGGTTGTTCACCAACGGTGTGCGCAAGGCAGTACAAACAACACTACCAATTTAGTGATGCAGGTACTTTGCTCACTTGCGGGATAGTTAATAGCGCCTAGATTTGGGCTCAGTAAATCGAAACACTTACAACGGAGCCCCCAAATGACCGATTTAACCTTAATTCCAACAACCCATGCCATGGCCTTGGCATACCTTAAGGCTGGCCTAGCTAAAAATATCCACGGGGATTCTTCGCTTGGTGAGCGATGGGATTTAGGTGGAGATTACGAAGTCACCACATACATCATGAACGAAGTAGTGCCAGTAGCAGAGAAGCTTGTCAACGCAACAGAAATGGATGGCATAACTAAGCTTTACGAGTTCTATGGAAACACTTTACCTGCAGCACTTCTCTTTGAATTTCCGCGAAATATCGATGCACTGGAATCGTGTATAAAGTCTGCTATTGATGATGCAATCTCATTGGATTCATGGATTGAAGTGGAGTTTGACTTGGGTGGTGATACCAACCATGACGATGTCGTAGAGGGACGCTCCGGGACGATTAACTTTCACCCAGAAGAACTTCAAATCATACGTGGCGCCAACCCTAAGGCCCCAGATGAAGTGTCAGTACGAGATCCACATGGAAACGAGATAACAACTTGTGAAGGGCATTTTACTGACTTCCAGATCAGAAGATCGTTTAAATACTTACAGAATCTTCACCTTTGATAATATAAAGCATTGTTTTAAAACAACATTAATTAGAACTATTTATCAAAATCTAGTTGAGGGGCTTGACCCCTCAATTTGTCCACAAACCAACTCCAACCCTTCAAACTGTCACGAATTCAGGTGAAAGATAACCTATTTGACTCAAGCCGCGATGAATTTTAACTCTGAAATTGCATCATTGTTTCACTGCTCTGCACATCTAAGGTATTGAGAATTAAGCCACATTTATGCTATTGCGCAATCTTAACATGGGGTTAGCATCTAAATATTAGTTCGATGGAGCAATACTGAGATGAGCCAGCTAGACCTTGATGATGCGACCAAAGCAGAGATTCGTAAGCTTTACAAAGCAGTACAAGCATCCTTGCCCGGATTTAAGCCACGCAAAGAGCAAACGTACCTGATTGCCGAGATTGCAAAAACATTGGGTGGCTGCTTCGTACAGTCAGAGAAAGGTAAACGTATCATTGCGTGTGAAGCAGGGACAGGTACAGGGAAAACCTTCGCATACCTGATCCCGGGTATAGTCATGGCTAAGAAGCTAAATAAAAAACTAATCGTAAGCACTGCAAACGTAAGCCTACAGTCACAACTTGAACTTAAAGACCTTCCTCTATTGCAACGAGTTATGCCTGAACTTTCATTCAAAGTAGCATTAGGACGTAACCGATATTTATGCCGCCGTGACGTTGAGAACGTAGCTGGTGGCGTATCTGATGTTACCCCTCAAGAACTAGCAATGTTTGGTCAGCCAGAGCCACAAGACCCCTTATCAACACAAGATTCCGACTTGCTTGAGCGAATGGTACAACAGTTCGATTCAGGCGCTTGGGATGGAGTACACGACAACTGGACAACTAAGGCAGAGGTTATTAACCAACCTCTATGGAACCGCGTAAACTGCAAGTCTGGCACATGCACTAAGCGTGTATGTCCATACTTTGAAGTGTGTGCGTTTATGAAAGCACGAAAAGAGCTTGAAGACGTTGACGTTATTGTATCAAACCACGCACTCACAATGGCGAGCGTTGCATCTGGCGCGAACGTACTACCTGCGCCAGAAGAAGCTATTTGGGTTATGGATGAAGCTCACCATATCCCTAAGCAATACCGGGATTCATTTGAGCAACGTGTATCAATCGAGGGTAGCTTGAAATGGCTTAAGAAAGTCCCTGCAACAGTCGGCAAGGCATCACTAACTCACGGTCAGGACGTAAGCACATCTATTGCCCCAGACGGTAAAGAGCTTGATTGCATCATTCGCGACCTCGTTACAGAGCTGCAAAGTATCACTGATATGCTCCTTGCAAACTGTAAGTTCACCAACGATTACTCCGAAGAACAGAATTACCGATTCAAAAATGGTCTGCTACCATCAGTATTGGGAACGTCTCTAAAGAACTTATCCCTACTGTCTGGTAAAGTGAACCGCTGCGTAGGTGCTCATGCAAGCAAGCTGCAAGAGTGCATTGAAAAAAAGCAAATCCCTTCAAGCCCAGCCATAGAAAAGACTTTGGCTGACATCAATCGAATGCAACTACAAGCTGAGTCATTCTTTAGCATGTGGCAATTATTCATGTTGAATGAGAAGAAAGGCTCAGCAATTGCTAAATGGGTAACATGCGGTGGCAATAGTAAACCTGATCTTGCTTTCAATGCAGTACCAATCACGGTTGCAGAGGAGCTTAAAGAGGCATTATGGGATAAAGCTGCTGGGGCCGTTGTAACAAGTGCAACCGTAACCAGTCTAGGAAACTTTGACCGCTTTATGCTTGAGTCAGGCCTGAAGAGTGATGACGGAACACAATACCGCCGCGTAAACAGCCCTTTTGACTACCAGAACCAATCTACTCTGATCGTACCTAAAATGCAGATAGACCCAACACAGGCTAACGAAGAGTCTCACACTCAGGAGATCGCCTACTACGCCGAGCAAATGGGTAAGAAGCACAAGGCTATATTGCTTTTGTTTACCTCATACCGTCAGTTGAACCGCTTTAAAGAGCTTGCCAGTGACGAGCTAAAAGCTGACATGCTGATTCAAAACGAAGACACGCGCCCAAACCTTATCCGCCGTCACAAAGAAAGAGTAGATGCTGGTAAGCGCAGCGTATTGGTAGGGGTGGCAAGTCTTGGTGAAGGTTTAGATTTGCCAGCCCAATACTTGACTTGCGTCGGTATCGCTAAAATCCCCTTCGCTAACTTCACGGCTCCCGTTGACGAAGCGGAAGGAGAATGGATCAAAAGGCGGGGTGGCAACCCATTCTTTGAACAATCGTTGCCAGAGGCAAGCGCGAGACTAATCCAGCAAGTTGGTCGACTTATCCGCTCCACCAGTTGCTTCGGAGAAGTGCTTATCTTCGACCGCCGATTAAGCAGCAAAAAGTACGGCGCCCAGCTGCTCGATTCTCTTCCTCCAATGAAACTGATGGCTTGAAATCCATGACCAGTAGCGAGCAACTTAATATATGAGCCTATCGGTTTGACTATTTAATCATGCTGGCAAATAACTTAAGCCATCTACTAAGAGACTATCAATATGGTAATGACAAACAATCAGAACACTGCCGATATATTCGCACGCTTAAGCGAAGCTGCGCTCAAACAACAAGAGGGCATGAAACAAGGCGAATGTATGGTTTCTTGTAGCGATCTAACTCACCTACTTATGTCCTATAGGTTTGAACTTGGAAATCAGAACAAGGATTTACCGAAACCCTCTAGCTGCTCTTTAGGGCATTCCACCAGCCAGTAGCCCCTCCAACTGAGCTCTCGTAACGACATAGGCGACCATGGGCCGCCATTTTTGAGAAAAATGAAACGCAATCCCTAAACCTAACCCTGCTCCGTAATGCCGGTATGGCTGTTCACATTTAGAATTGTGTATTCTTTATGCTCGCCACATACAGGGCACGATTCCGGTATGTCATCATCAATTTTATAATTTTTGCCGTTATCACAACTCATACAATGAGTGCTGAACGCGTAGTCTGCTTTGGTTAATAACTCCATTGCGGCGCCACTTTTAGAACAATCTTTATTTACAGACATAGGAATACCTCAGCATAAATTTTATAAACTCTATTTTGTCACGCTTTGTACCAAAGCTGTCCAGATAAATCTTGATTGTTTTCCCGAATTATCTCTCTTAAATAAATCTGCTATTTACAGTGAATTTGGGGAATGTCAGACCACTTGGTAGTAAACTGCTTTGATAAAAAGTCTCTCCTCATGGCCCATTTCTGATCGCGTCCTTGGGCAGCAATGCTCAATGTACCGGTTCCATACCGAGCATTAATCATATCCATGCACTTCATTAAGTCAGGGTTACTCTTGTCGGTGTCAAACAGTGAGTATTGTGCGTGTTTTGCTGGTGTTAGCTCTACCAACCCAACCCCTGAACGATGATACCGGACGCCGGGGTGGAATAGCTGGGGTAACCCCTGCGTCACGGCTGCAACAATTAATCTAGTGTCGTTAGTTGGCACAATCAGTTGATGACTATAACGAAAGCAAACTGGGTTTTCATCGAATGGAGATGATGCGGCGAAGGCAATCAAGTGGCACGCTAAAGAGTCCTGTTTACGCGCTTTAGATGCAACCGTCGAAGCGTGCATTGCTAAGGCCTGATGCAAAGAGTCTGGATCTGTGATTCGCTCACCGTTACTTCTAGTGCTGAAAATCTGCTGTTTATCTGCCCTAACTGAATCCCACATTTTAACTGGCTCACCTCGAAGCTCTCGCACCGTTCTTTCAAGCTCGATGCTAAACATGCGCTTGGCAAGCTTTGGATCCATCTTGGATAATTGCAAAGCTGTATGTATTTGCATTTCAGCAAGTCGTTTTGAGAGTCTTGCACCAACCCCCCAAATATCCGAAGTTTCCATTTTGGCTAGTATCGGTTCCCATTCTTCCGGGTTTCGAAGCACCGCAACGCCATTAAATCCCTGCACTTTCTTTGCCGCGTGGTTTGCAACTTTGCTTAAAGTGAGTGTTGGCGCATAACCAACACAAACAGGTAATCGCGTTTGCTTCCAAACAGTACGACGCAGCTGATGGCCATGCTCGTATAGGTTAGGGTAAAGTTTCATGCAGTCAGACATATCCAGGTAGGCTTCATCAATAGAATAAACATGCTGCCGCTGTGCGAAACCACCTATTACCTGCATTAACTTATTGCTCAAGTCGCCATACAGAGCATAATTTGAACTTTTCACGACCACACCGTACTTATCGCAAATGTCTTTGATTTTGAAGTACGGGGAAAATCGAGTAATGCCAAGTTCTTTAGCTTGCCTGCTGAGCGCAATGCAACAGCCGTCATTGTTACTGAGAATCACTATCGCTTTGCCCCTCAAACTTAAATCAAATACAGCTTCAGCCGAGGCATAAAAATTATTAACGTCTACTAAGGCTAGCAATTCTACCAACCCTCGAGTTTGAGTAATTGTTTAGACCTGTGTAGCCGAATAGAACAAATAACTGTTCCTTCAACAGTAAAGATATCGGTATTATCAATTTCCACTGGTTTATAAACAGAGTTGGCAGATAGCAGCCTGCGCCCATTCTTGTCGAAAATCTTGCAGACGAATTCACCGTTTAGGTTACAGGCTATTACATCTCCCTGTTGAGCATCAACGGCCCTGTCACAAATTAGAACGTCGCCATGGAATATACCTACGTCATTCATTGAATGACCACAAGCCGCGCCAAAGTATGTTGCATTAGCGTGCTTTATCAAAATCTCATGAATTGAACTCTGCAGGTGTTGATATTCCATTGCGGAGCAAAGAAGCCCGGCCAGCGCATTAGGCCTATGAAGACGGAGAGAGCAGACAACATTAGCCTCTACTAAAAAATGTTCAGTATCACTAATTACTATTGGTTGATATGCAGGATTTGCCGATTTAAGCAATCGCCTTTCTTTGTCGAAAATTTTACAAACTGACTCTCCGTTTATGTCGCAGATAATCACATCCCCCTGCTGTGCATCAACAGACCTATCACAAATCAATATGTCGCCTTCGAATATACCCACCCCATTCATGGAGTTATCACTTGCCGCCCCCAGGAACGTCGCACTGGGATGCCTTACCAGTAATTCGTCTATGATTAGCTGCAACTGCAAATAGTCTGCTGCAGGGCTTTCAAACCCGGTAATCCCTGCTTGCAATGAGATTGGACAAACAATCATACGAATGAACACCTGTATTTATATACAGCTAATTCTAGCTGCCAAGCTGGATTTTCACAATATTCCCCGCATGACCCTAACGAAGAGGTATTTCCCCAAACTTAAAGACTCGAAAGTGTCCCGCGCGGGACAGATCTCATTAAACTCTGGGTTCAACAACAAATCCATTTCTGGCCACACGGACTAGCACGTACCAATGAACATCTAAGTCATTGATGGCATATGGCTTAAATGTAATGCGCTGTAAGTACGGAGGAATGAGAGGTGGCGATTACTTAAACGAAACCAAACTAAGAATTGAAAATTTAATATGTTTGCAATAAACAGCCATAGGGGATTGCGCGTTCCAAAATTCGTGTAAATTTGAATTCAACAGCCTGCACAGGCGTACAGCAAAATAGAGACTGATAATGAAAATTAACACAGAAACAATCATTGATGGACGTGACACTCAAGGGCTTATCACTGTTGTAGTTGTCAAACCTTTTGAAGCTATCCGCACCCCTTGCCCACCTGCCGGTACCAAAGGTGAGATTTACAAATTTGAGGGAAACTATGCTTTCGTTCGCTTTCCATTGCCGATGACAGATACTGAAGGTACTACTTGGCTCTCACACGGTACAGACTATGATTACATGCGTCTTGGTTTTGAACTTGATGAAATTGCAGTTGTTGACTAGTAATACGCTCTTGTAAGAAAGGAAAAGGAGTTTGTGGATTCTCATTGAGGACAGGATTTTTTTCATTATCCCGCATCTAATCAAGAAGCTCTCTGTGGTTCAAAATCCCCGAGAGCTTTTTTGTCTAGGTCATTCTTCCTCTACTTTGCCTGCTTCAAATACATTGTATTGCGCGAACTCAGGCTCATGCTCAAATATTCCAAGTAACTATAACCAAGAGCAGGAAATTCAATGAAAAACACAATTAAAACCCAAGTGATGGAAACAGGCAAAGTAATAAAGCGTAACGGCTCGGTGTATCTCATAACGAATTATTACTCTGACGATGGCTATGTTTCGGCTGTTTCGCTTAATTCTCACAACCGCGGTACAACTTTCCAACTCCCTATCGATGAGTGCGCAGTCCATGACGAAACGATTGAGTTAGTTACAATGAGCGAACTAGCATGGAAAGTGAATGAAGTGGACATGGACCTTAAATGCGACAGTGTGCCCTCAGGCATACGTCTAGACATGAAAATTCTTGAGGGTCAGGTATTCCACTTGACTGCGCCTATGCAGCGACAAATGAACAATGACGTGGACGAAGATAGCGGAGAGGTAGAAGGAGCAAACGGCGTGACATTCTATGGTGAACATGAACAGCCATTCCTTGACAGAGTTCGCTCCCTGCTCCCTAAAGAGTTCAACAGCCTAACGATCACTGACGCATGCGAAACAGGTGCATCAGTTCTTATTGCTAGCTGTAGTGGCTCGCAAACATAATACCGCGAGCTTGATTACATCCGGCTTCTCGGACTCAGATTAACTGTTAAAAAGCCGAACGCTCGGCTCACAATCACTGCTAATGAGATATCCAGAATTAATAACGAGCTTGAATTTATCCTTATCGGCTCACATTAACTGGCTACAGTTGTCATTCATTATGCTCAGTGGACAGTCGCATAAATTTACAAATGTTGGAGTTGCCGTGACCAGCAACCAGCATTGAGGTTATCAATGAACAGCGTTATAGCTGATCGAAATCCTCAGGAAGCAAAATCTCATACTAATGTTATTGATGGCTAATTTTGGATTATAATAGACCGTATGTAAGTACGGTAAATGGACGTAACTTTGTATACAATCGGCCAATTAGCTAATGCAGCTGTCGTTAACGTTGAAACTATCCGCTACTACGAACGCCGCGGTCTTGTTGAACAGCCTGGTAAACCGACACAGGGGTTTCGCCGGTATCCTGTCACTACCCTGAATCGGCTTCGATTTATCAAGCGGGCGCAGGAGTTAGGGTTCACACTGGAAGAAATCCATCATCTGCTCACACTCAATGATACCCCATGTCAGGGCGTTCAGGACGTGGCCACACTCAAGCTTGCCAATGTCCGCTCAAAGATTGCAGATCTGCAGAGTCTGGAACTTGTTCTTCATCACCTGCTGAGCCAATGCGCATCCAATCCGGATCAGACCCATTGCCCCATTATCGAATCCCTACAACCACATAACAACTAAACCCACCGATTGGGCTTGACTCCGTACTATGGTACGGCATCTACACTGACACCGATAGCTCTAATCCCAGGAGTAAAACGTGTCCATAAAAGAGTCAAATCTCCCCGTTATCGGTGGAATAGTTGCGGCTATTGGTGCAGGCGTTTGTTGTGCCGGTCCTTTCGTTTTGTTGCTACTTGGGGTGAGTGGTTCCTGGATTGGTCATTTGACCATGTTAGAACCTTATCGCCCTATTTTTATTCTGCTGGTTTTAACCTCGTTTGGATTTGCTGGCTGGAAGGTCTATCGACCTACTGACATGTGCGCTCCAGGAACAGTCTGTGCAGTTCCCCAAGTGCGAAAACGCAGGCAGGTGATCTTTTGGTTATCAGCACTCACAGCATTAATGTTAGTCACCAGCAATTATTGGATTGTCTGGTTCGCCTGAATACTTTTTACCCTCAATTTTGTTAACGTTTTATACGTTATTGGAGCGAATGATGAAGAAAATCACCTTGTTGTTTTTGCTAACGTTGACCAGCCTGAGCGCTATAGCCGAAACGAAAACGGTTACGTTGGAAGTTCCGACCATGAACTGCGTCACTTGTCCGTTTACGGTCAAAAAAGCCTTACAAAATGTCGAGGGCGTCAGTAAAGCTGAAGTCACCTTTGACACCAAGTTAGCAGTAGTCACCTTCGATGACGAAAAAACCACGGTGAAAGCACTGACTGAAGCCACCACTAACGCGGGTTATCCGTCAACGGTCAAAGAGTAAAGCGCGGAAAGACTACTACGATTACGGACACTGTTTCGGCGATAAGCTGAGCTTGTTGGTTTGCAATAATTAACAATCGCAGAAAATACATCTGTGCTGTTGAGGAACGAAAATGCTCTTGTTATCGATAAAAGGGATGACCTGCCCAAGCTGTGTCTCCCATATTAAAGATGCGCTCGATGCGACCGAAGGAGTGAATAACGTTGAGATCTCCTATGCAAATGCCAGCGCAGCGGTCACCACAAACGGGAAGGTAAGTGTGGCGGATCTCGTCAAGGCGGTTAAAACTCTGGGTTATGCTGCACAAGTCAATCCAGAACCTCAAACTTGTTTTGACAACACTAATCTCAGCAATACAGAAAATATCAGCCCACAACAGGTGGTGATCATTGGCAGTGGCTCTGGTGCTTTTGCCTGTGCGATTAAAGCTGCTGACGGAGGAGCTAAGGTTACGCTCATCGAAGGTGCGGATGTTATTGGCGGCTGCTGTGTCAATGTCGGCTGTGTCCCGTCCAAGATCCTGATCCGCGCCGCACAACTGGCGCAGCAACAACGAAACAATCCTTTTATCGGATTGGCAAATCATTCACCCCAGCTCAATCGCGCACTGTTGGCTGAGCAACAAACAGCGCTTGTCGAAGAATTACGCGTGGCAAAATACCAAAATATTCTGGATATCAATCCGGCACTGAGTTTGATAAAAGGTTGGGCGACTTTCAAAAACGCGAACACTTTGATTGTCAGCAAAAGTGATGGCTCCCAACAAGAAATACACGCTGACAAGGTGCTGATTGCTACCGGTTCGAGCCCGACCATCCCACCTATTGAAGGTCTGAGCGAAACCCCGTACTGGACTTCTTCTGAAGCGCTGTTTGCGACTGAACTACCAGAACATCTGGTCATCATTGGATCTTCTGTCGTTGGGGTCGTCTCAGAAAACGGAAAATAAAGCACGCTAAGGCGTAACTACCCTCGGCTACACCGCGTCGGCACCACGCGGCTCTTTCTCCCCTTGCAGCGAAGCAATCAGCGGGCAAGAAACGTTCCCTTGCCGCGCATGGCAGGCGAACACAAGTTCGGATAGCACGGTTTCCATGCGCGCCAGGTCGGTCATTTTTTCGCGCACATCCTTGAGCTTGTGCTCGGCCAGGCCGCTGGCTTCCTCGCAATGGGTGCCATCCTCCAGCCGCAGTAGCTCGGCGATTTCGTCCAGGCTAAAGCCCAGCCGCTGGGCCGATTTCACGAACCGCACTCGTGTTACATCCGCCTCGCCATAGCGGCGAATGCTGCCATAGGGCTTGTCTGGCTCCGGCAGCAGGCCCTTGCGCTGGTAGAACCGGATGGTCTCCACATTGACCCCGGCCGCCTTGGCAAAAACGCCAATGGTCAGATTCTCAAAATTAATTTGCATATCGCTTGACTCCGTACATAACTACGGAAGTAAGCTTAAGCTATCCAAACCAAATTTGAAAGGACAAGCGTATGTCTGAACCACAAAAGTCTGAACCACAAAACGGGCGCGGCGCGCTCTTCGCCGGTGGGCTGGCCGCCATTCTTGCGTCGGCCTGCTGCCTGGGGCCGCTGGTTTTGATCGCCTTGGGGTTCAGCGGGGCATGGATCGGCAACCTGACGGTGCTGGAACCCTATCGCCCGATCTTCATCGGCGCAGCGCTGGTCGCGCTGTTTTTCGCCTGGCGGCGCATCTACCGCCCGGCGCAAGCCTGCAAACCGGGTGAGGTCTGCGCGATTCCCCAAGTGCGCGCTACTTACAAGCTCATTTTCTGGATCGTGGCCGCGCTGGTCCTGGTCTCGCTCGGATTTCCCTACGTCATGCCATTTTTCTATTAATCACAGGAGTTCATCATGAAAAAACTGTTTGCCGCCCTCGCCCTCGCTGCCGTTGTTGCCCCCATGTGGGCCGCCACCCAGACCGTCACGCTGTCCGTGCCTGGCATGACCTGCGCCTCTTGCCCGATCACTGTCAAGCACGCGCTTTCCAAGGTTGAGGGCGTGAGCAAGACCGACGTAAGTTTCGACAAGCGCCAGGCCGTCGTCACCTTCGACGATGCCAAGACCAACGTCCAGAAGTTGACCAAGGCGACCGAGGACGCGGGCTATCCGTCCAGCCTCAAACGCTGATCCGTTAACCGAACTCGGGAGCGACACATGGGACTCATCACGCGCATCGCTGGCAAAACCGGCGCGCTCGGCAGCGTCGTTTCCGCGATGGGCTGCGCCGCCTGTTTTCCTGCCATCGCCAGCTTTGGCGCGGCCATCGGACTGGGCTTCTTGAGCCAGTACGAGGGGCTATTCATTGGCATCCTGCTGCCGATGTTCGCCGGCATCGCGTTACTCGCCAATGCTATCGCTTGGCTCAATCATCGACAGTGGCGACGCACGGCGCTCGGCACGATAGGCCCGATCTTGGTGCTGGCAGCGGTGTTTTTAATGCGGGCTTACGGCTGGCAGAGCGGTGGACTGCTCTATGTCGGCCTGGCCTTGATGGTTGGGGTGTCGGTCTGGGATTTCATCTCGCCAGCACATCGCCGCTGCGGGCCGGACAGCTGTGAATTGCCAGAACAACGTGGCTGACGGCAACAGCCGTAGCCACCACAGAAAAGGAAAAATACATGACCACCCTGAAAATCACCGGGATGACCTGCGACTCGTGCGCGGCTCACGTCAAGGAAGCCTTGGAGAAAGTGCCCGGCGTGCAATCGGCGCTGGTGTCCTATCCGAAGGGCACAGCGCAACTCGCCATTGAGGCGGGCACGTCATCGGATGCGCTGACTACCGCCGTGGCCGGACTGGGCTACGAGGCAACGCTTGCCGATGCGCCACCGACGGACAACCGCGCCGGCCTGCTCGACAAGATGCGCGGCTGGATAGGGGCCGCTGATAAGCCCAGTGGCAACGAACGCCCGTTGCAGGTCGTCGTCATTGGTAGCGGTGGAGCCGCGATGGCGGCAGCACTGAAGGCCGTCGAGCAAGGCGCGCAGGTCACGCTGATTGAGCGCGGCACCATCGGCGGCACCTGCGTCAACGTCGGTTGTGTGCCGTCCAAGATCATGATCCGCGCCGCCCACATCGCCCATCTGCGCCGGGAAAGCCCATTCGACGGCGGCATGCCACCCACACCGCCGACGATCTTGCGCGAGCGGCTGCTGGCCCAGCAGCAGGCCCGTGTCGAAGAACTCCGTCATGCCAAGTACGAAGGCATCCTGGACGGCAATTCAGCCATCACCGTTCTGCACGGTGAAGCGCGTTTCAAGGACGACCAGAGCCTTATCGTTAGTTTGAACGAGGGTGGCGAGCGCGTCGTGATGTTCGACCGCTGCCTGGTCGCCACGGGTGCCAGCCCGGCGGTCCCGCCGATTCCGGGCTTGAAACAGTCACCCTACTGGACTTCCACCGAGGCCCTGGCGAGCGACACCATTCCCGAACGCCTTGCCGTAATCGGCTCGTCGGTGGTGGCGCTGGAGCTGGCGCAAGCCTTTGCCCGGCTGGGCAGCAAGGTCACGGCCCTGGCGCGCAATACCTTGTTCTTCCGTGAAGACCCGGCCATCGGCGAGGCGGTGACAGCCGCTTTCCGTGCCGAGGGCATCGAGGTGCTGGAGCACACGCAAGCCAGCCAGGTCGCCCATATGAACGGCGAATTCGTGCTGACCACCACGCACGGTGAATTGCGCGCCGACAAGCTGCTGGTCGCCACCGGCCGGACACCGAACACGCGCAGCCTGGCATTGGAAGCGGCGGGGGTAGCCGTCAATGCGCAGGGGGCCATCGTCATCGACAAGGGCATGCGCACCAGTAGCCCGAACATCTACGCGGCCGGCGACTGCACCGACCAGCCGCAGTTCGTCTATGTGGCGGCAGCGGCCGGCACTCGTGCGGCGATCAACATGACTGGCGGCGATGCGGCCCTGGACCTGACCGCAATGCCGGCCGTGGTGTTCACCGACCCGCAGGTCGCCACCGTGGGCTACAGCGAGGCGGAAGCACATCACGACGGGATCGAGACCGACAGTCGCCTGCTAACACTGGATAACGTGCCGCGTGCGCTTGCCAACTTCGACACACGCGGCTTTATCAAGCTGGTCATCGAGGAAGGTAGCGGACGGCTCATCGGCGTGCAAGCGGTGGCCCCGGAAGCGGGTGAACTGATCCAGACGGCGGTGCTCGCCATTCGCAACCGTATGACCGTGCAGGAACTGGCCGACCAATTGTTCCCCTACCTGACCATGGTCGAAGGGCTGAAGCTCGCGGCGCAGACCTTCAGCAAGGACGTGAAGCAGCTTTCGTGCTGCGCCGGATGAAAGGAGATGGAACCATGAAGCTCGCCCCATATATTTTAGAACGTCTCACTTCGGTCAATCGTACCAATGGTACTGCGGATCTCTTGGTCCCGCTACTGCGGGAACTCGCCAAGGGGCGTCCGGTTTCACGAACGACACTTGCCGGGATTCTCGACTGGCCCGCTGAGCGAGTGGCCGCCGTACTCGAACAGGCCACCAGTACCGAATATGACAAAGATGGGAACATCATCGGCTACGGCCTCACCTTGCGCGAGACTTCGTATGTCTTTGAAATTGACGACCGCCGTCTGTATGCCTGGTGCGCGCTGGACACCTTGATATTTCCGGCGCTGATCGGCCGTACAGCTCGCGTCTCATCGCATTGCGCTGCAACCGGAGCACCCGTTTCACTCACGGTTTCACCCAGCGAGATACAGGCTGTCGAACCTGCCGGCATGGCGGTGTCCTTGGTATTGCCGCAGGAAGCAGCCGACGTTCGTCAGTCCTTCTGTTGCCATGTACATTTCTTTGCATCTGTCCCGACGGCGGAAGACTGGGCCTCCAAGCATCAAGGATTGGAAGGATTGGCGATCGTCAGTGTCCACGAGGCTTTCGGCTTGGGCCAGGAGTTTAATCGACATCTGTTGCAGACCATGTCATCTAGGACACCGTGATCGGATATCGACCCAATGTTCTACGGCACCGGCATCGGATTCGCAGCGCGCGGATTGAACTCGGCGAAACGGTATATGCATTGCCGTGAACCGACCAAAAGGAGGTGTTCGATGAACGCCTACACGGTGTCCCGGCTGGCCCTTGATGCCGGGGTGAGCGTGCATATCGTGCGCGACTACCTGCTGCGCGGATTGCTGCGGCCAGTCGCCTGCACCACGGGTGGCTACGGCCTGTTCGATGACGCCGCCTTGCAGCGACTGTGCTTCGTGCGGGCCGCCTTCGAGGCGGGCATCGGCCTCGGCGCATTGGCGCGGCTGTGCCGGGCGCTGGATGCGGCGAACTGCGATGAAACTGCCGCGCAGCTTGCTGTGCTGCGTCAGTTCGTCGAACGCCGGCGCGAAGCGTTGGCCAATCTGGAAGTGCAGTTGGCCGCCATGCCGACCGCGCCGGCACAGCATGCGGAGAGTTTGCCATGAACAGCCCCGAGCGCATGCCGGCCGAGACACACAAGCCGTTCACCGGCTACCTGTGGGGTGCGCTGGCGGTGCTCACCTGTCCCTGTCATTTGCCGATTCTCGCCATTGTGCTGGCCGGCACGACGGCCGGCGCGTTCATCGGCGAGCACTGGGGTATTGCAGCCCTCACGCTGACCGGCTTGTTTGTCCTGTCTGTGACGCGGCTGCTGCGGGCCTTCAGAGGTCGATCATGAGCGCTTCCCAGCCAATTGAATGGACAGTGGCGCAACTGGCGCAGGCGGTCGAGCGCGGGCAGCTTGAGCTGCACTACCAGCCGATTGTCGATTTGCGCAGTGAGCAGATTGTCGGCGCGGAAGCCCTGTTGCGCTGGCGTCATCCGACGCTCGGACTGTTGCCGCCGGGCCAGTTCCTGCCCGTGATCGAATCGTCCGGCCTGATGCCGGAAATCGGCGCATGGGTGCTGGGCGCAGCCTGCCGTCAAATGCGCGACTGGCGGGTGCTGGCATGGCAACCGTTCCGGCTGGCCGTCAATGTTTCGGCGAGCCAAGTGGGGCCAGATTTCGACAAGTGGGTAAAGGGCGTGCTGGCCGATGCCGGGTTGCCCGCCGCGTATCTTGAAATTGAGCTGACCGAATCGGTTGCGTTCGGTGATCCGGCGATCTTCCCCGCCCTGGAAGCTTTGCGACAGATCGGTGTGCGCTTCGCCGCCGACGACTTCGGCACCGGCTATTCCTGCCTGCAACACCTGAAATGCTGCCCCATCAGCACGCTCAAGATCGACCAATCGTTTGTCGCCGGACTCGCCAACGACCACCGCGACCAGACCATCGTGCGCACCGTGATTCAGCTTGCGCATGGGCTTGGCATGGAAGTAGTGGCCGAAGGCGTGGAAACATCGGCGAGTCTTGATTTGTTGCGACAAGCGGACTGCGACACAGGACAAGGCTTCCTGTTCGCCAAGCCGATGCCGGCGGCGGCATTCGCCGTCTTCGTCAGTCAATGGAGGGGTGCCACCATGAATGCAAATGATCCGACTGCCACCAGTTGCTGCGTGTGCTGCAAGGAAATCCCGCTCGATGCCGCCTTCACCCCGGAAGGCGCGGAATACGTCGAGCACTTCTGCGGGCTGGAGTGCTATCAGCGCTTCCAGGCGCGCGCCAAGACCGGGAGCGAAACCGATGCCGATCCGAACGCCTGCGACTCATCACTGTCAGACTGAGGCATACCCTAACTTGATGTCAGATGCCATGTGCAAACGATGTCATTTTCAGAAGACGACTGCACCAGTTGATTGGGCGTAATGGCTGTTGTGCAGCCAGCTCCTGACAGTTCAATATCAGAAGTGATCTGCACCAATCTCGACTATGCTCAATACTCGTGTGCACCAAAGCGAGGTGAGCATGGCGACGGACACCCCACGGATTCCAGAACAAGGCGTGGCCACTCTGCCTGATGAGGCTTGGGAGCGTGCGCGCCGTCGTGCGGAGATCATCAGTCCGTTGGCGCAGTCGGAGACGGTCGGGCACGAAGCGGCCGATATGGCGGCTCAGGCGCTGGGCTTGTCTCGGCGCCAGGTATACGTTCTGATCCGGCGTGCCCGGCAAGGCAGCGGCCTCGTGACGGATCTGGTGCCCGGCCAGTCCGGTGGAGGTAAAGGTAAGGGGCGCTTGCCGGAACCGGTCGAGCGCGTCATCCACGAGCTACTGCAAAAGCGGTTCCTGACCAAGCAGAAGCGCAGCCTAGCGGCCTTTCACCGCGAAGTCACTCAGGTGTGCAAGGCTCAAAAACTGCGAGTGCCGGCGCGCAATACCGTGGCCTTACGGATCGCTAGCCTTGACCCGCGCAAGGTCATCCGCCGGCGGGAAGGCCAGGATGCCGCTCGTGACCTACAAGGTGTGGGCGGCGAGCCTCCTGCCGTGACCGCGCCGCTGGAGCAGGTGCAGATAGACCATACGGTCATCGACCTGATCGTGGTCGATGACCGCGACCGGCAACCTATTGGCCGCCCGTACCTGACCCTCGCCATCGACGTGTTCACCCGCTGCGTGCTCGGCATGGTCGTCACGCTGGAAGCGCCGTCTGCCGTTTCGGTTGGCCTGTGCCTCGTGCATGTCGCCTGCGACAAGCGCCCTTGGCTGGAAGGACTGAACGTGGAAATGGATTGGCAGATGAGCGGCAAGCCCTTGCTGCTCTACCTAGACAACGCGGCCGAGTTCAAGAGCGAGGCCCTGCGCCGGGGTTGCGAGCAGCATGGCATCCGGCTGGACTATCGCCCGCTGGGACAGCCGCACTATGGCGGCATCGTGGAACGGATCATCGGCACGGCGATGCAGATGATTCACGACGAACTGCCGGGAACGACCTTCTCCAACCCTGACCAGCGCGGCGACTACGATTCCGAAAACAAGGCCGCCCTGACGCTGCGCGAGCTAGAGCGCTGGCTCACATTGGCGGTCGGCACCTACCACGGTTCGGTGCACAACGGCCTGCTCCAACCGCCGGCCGCGCGCTGGGCCGAGGCCGTGGCGCGTGTCGGCGTACCGGCCGTCGTCACACGCGCTACTTCGTTCCTGGTCGATTTTCTGCCGATCCTCCGGCGCACGCTGACCCGCACCGGCTTTGTCATCGACCACATCCACTACTACGCCGATGCGCTCAAGCCGTGGATTGCGCGGCGTGAACGCTGGCCGTCCTTTCTGATCCGGCGCGATCCGCGCGACATCAGCCGTATCTGGGTCCTGGAACCGGAGGGACAGCATTACCTGGAAATTCCCTACCGTACCTTGTCGCATCCGGCTGTCACCCTCTGGGAACAACGGCAGGCGCTGGCGAAACTGCGGCAGCAAGGGCGCGAACAGGTGGATGAGTCGGCGCTGTTCCGCATGATCGGCCAGATGCGTGAGATTGTGACCAGCGCGCAGAAGGCCACACGCAAGGCGCGGCGTGACGCGGATCGCCGCCAGCACCTCAAGACATCAGCTCGGCCGGACAAGCCCGTTCCGCCGGATACGGATATTGCCGACCCGCAGGCAGACAACTTGCCACCCGCCAAACCGTTCGACCAGATTGAGGAGTGGTAGCCGTGGACGAATATCCCATCATCGACCTGTCCCACCTGCTGCCGGCGGCCCAGGGCTTGGCCCGTCTTCCGGCGGACGAGCGCATCCAGCGCCTTCGCGCCGACCGCTGGATCGGCTATCCGCGCGCAGTCGAGGCGCTGAACCGGCTGGAAGCCCTTTATGCGTGGCCAAACAAGCAACGCATGCCCAACCTGCTGCTGGTTGGCCCGACCAACAATGGCAAGTCGATGATCGTCGAGAAGTTCCGCCGCACCCACCCGGCCAGCTCCGACGCCGACCAGGAGCACATCCCGGTGTTGGTCGTGCAGATGCCGTCCGAGCCGTCCGTGATCCGCTTCTACGTCGCGCTGCTCGCCGCGATGGGCGCGCCGCTGCGCCCACGCCCACGGTTGCCGGAAATGGAGCAACTGGCTCTGGCACTGCTGCGCAAGGTCGGCGTGCGCATGCTGGTGATCGACGAGCTGCACAACGTGCTGGCCGGCAACAGCGTCAACCGCCGGGAATTCCTCAACCTGCTGCGCTTCCTCGGCAACGAACTGCGCATCCCGTTGGTTGGGGTAGGCACGCGCGACGCCTACCTAGCCATCCGCTCCGATGACCAGTTGGAAAATCGCTTCGAGCCGATGATGCTGCCGGTATGGGAGGCCAACGACGATTGCTGCTCACTGCTGGCCAGCTTCGCCGCTTCGCTCCCGCTGCGCCGGCCTTCCCCAATTGCCACGCTGGACATGGCTCGCTACCTGCTCACACGCAGCGAGGGCACCATAGGGGAACTGGCGCACTTGCTGATGGCGGCGGCCATCGTCGCCGTGGAGAGCGGCGAGGAAGCGATCAACCATCGCACACTCAGCATGGCCTGTTGAGTTGCATCTAAAATTGACCCACTTAGGGTAAAGATTTGCGTCGAAATTTGACCCACGTATGACACTGTTTCCCGTCTGGATATGGCGGGAGAAATCAAGGAGTGATAAACGTGGCGATATTGAGCGCAATTCGACGCTGGCATTTTCGCGATGGTGCGTCGATTCGGGAAATAGCCCGACGAAGCGGCCTGTCCAGGAACACCGTTCGCAAGTATTTGCAAAGCAAGGTGGTTGAACCGCAGTACCCAGCGCGAGACAGCGTTGGCAAGTTAAGTCCTTTTGAGCCCAAGTTAAGGCAGTGGCTCTCCACCGAGCACAAAAAGACAAAGAAGCTGCGCAGAAACCTGCGCAGCATGTACCGGGATTTGGTCGCTTTGGGCTTTACCGGGTCTTATGACCGAGTGTGTGCCTTTGCCCGACAGTGGAAAGATTCCGAACAGTTCAAGGCGCAAACCTCGGGCAAGGGTTGTTTCATCCCCTTGCGCTTTGCTTGTGGCGAAGCCTTCCAATTCGATTGGAGTGAGGACTTTGCCCGCATAGCGGGCAAACAGGTCAAACTTCAGATTGCCCAGTTTAAGTTGGCCCACAGCCGGGCCTTTGTGCTTCGGGCTTACTACCAGCAAAAACATGAAATGCTGTTTGATGCCCACTGGCATGCCTTTCAAATCTTCGGTGGCATTCCCAAGCGCGGCATCTACGACAACATGAAGACCGCTGTGGATTCGGTGGGGCGTGGCAAAGAGCGCAGGGTCAATCAGCGGTTCACTGCCATGGTCAGCCACTACCTGTTTGATGCGCAGTTCTGTAATCCAGCATCGGGTTGGGAGAAAGGCCAGATTGAGAAGAACGTGCAGGATTCCCGCCAACGCCTGTGGCAAGGGGCACCAGACTTTCAAAGCCTTGCTGATTTGAATGTGTGGCTTGAGCATCGCTGCAAAGCGCTGTGGTCTGAGCTGCGCCACCCCGAATTGGACCAAACCGTGCAAGAGGCCTTTGCCGATGAACAAGGCGAGTTGATGGCGCTACCCAATGCCTTTGATGCATTCGTGGAGCAAACCAAGCGAGTCACTTCAACCTGCCTTGTTCACCACGAGGGCAATCGCTACAGCGTTCCTGCCAGTTACGCCAACAGGGCCATCAGCCTTCGGATTTATGCAGACAAGCTGGTGATGGCTGCCGAAGGCCAACACATTGCCGAGCATCCAAGATTGTTTGGCAGTGGCCACGCTCGGCGTGGCCACACACAATACGACTGGCACCATTACTTGTCTGTGCTTCAGAAGAAACCTGGGGCGTTGCGCAATGGTGCGCCATTTGCTGAATTGCCACCCGCGTTCAAGAAGCTTCAATCCATCTTGCTGCAACGCCCCGGCGGTGACCGTGACATGGTGGAAATTCTGGCCCTTGTATTGCACCACGATGAAGGTGCGGTACTCAGTGCTGTGGAATTGGCATTGGAGTGTGGCAAGCCATCGAAGGAGCATGTGCTTAATCTGTTGGGACGTTTGACCGAAGAACCTCCACCCAAACCGATTCCAATTCCCAAGGGGTTAAGGCTGACATTGGAACCACAGGCCAACGTGAACCGCTATGACAGTTTAAGGAGAGCCCATGATGCAGCATGAAGGCCATGTGAGAATCCTCAAATCCTTGAAACTCTTTGGCATGGCACACGCCATTGAGGAGTTGGGCAATCAGAATTCACCAGCATTTAATCAAGCCTTGCCCATGCTGGACAGCTTGATTAAAGCTGAAGTGGCAGAGCGTGAAGTACGTTCGGTGAACTATCAATTGCGGGTGGCCAAGTTCCCCGTGTATCGGGACTTGGTGGGCTTTGACTTCAGTCAAAGCCTGGTTAATGAGGCCACGGTCAAACAATTGCACCGGTGCGACTTCATGGAACAAGCCCAGAACGTGGTGCTGATTGGTGGGCCAGGCACAGGCAAGACTCACCTGGCCACAGCCATTGGTACACAAGCAGTGATGCACTTGAACCGACGGGTGCGTTTCTTCTCCACCGTGGATTTGGTCAATGCACTGGAGCAAGAGAAATCATCTGGGCGTCAGGGACAAATCGCAAACCGTCTGTTGTATGCCGATTTGGTGATTCTGGATGAGCTGGGATATTTGCCTTTTAGCCAAACCGGTGGGGCACTGCTGTTTCACCTGCTCTCAAAGCTGTACGAAAAAACCAGCGTGATACTGACCACCAACTTGAGCTTCTCGGAATGGAGCCGAGTGTTTGGCGATGAAAAGATGACAACAGCGTTGTTGGACCGACTAACCCACCACTGCCACATCCTGGAAACCGGCAATGAAAGTTACCGCTTCAAACACAGTTCAACTCAGAATAAGCAGGAGGAAAAACAGACCCGCAAACTGAAAATCGAGACATAATTCTGACAACAAGGGGTGGGTCAAAATTCAATGCAAATCCCGGGTCAAATTTGGGTGCAAATCAACAGATATCGACAACCTCTCGCGCAACCAAGACATCGCGGTCGGACTGCAAGTGATCTTGAAGCCACGGGCCCGTCCCACCCCGACATGGACCTCGATGCCCGAACGGACGTTAGATTTCGAGTTCTAGGCGTTCTGCGATGAAGGTTGGATCCCAGCCGGGATTGAAAGTGTCGACGTGGGTGAATCCGAGCCGCTCGTATAGGCCACGCAGGTTCGGGTGGCAGTCGAGCCGCAGCTTGGCGCACCCCTGCGTTCGCGCGGCATGGCGGCAAGCCTCGATCAGCGCGGAGCTGACACCCCGGCCCGCATGTGTCCGTCGCACCGCGAGCTTGTGCAGATATGCGGCCTCCCCCTTGAGGGCGTCGGGCCAGAACTCGGGATCCTCGGCCGACAAGGTGCAACAGCCGACGATGCCGTCGCTGCAACTCGCGACTAGGAGGGGTCGTCTCAGAAAACGGAGAATAAAGCACGTTAAGCCGATTGCAGAGGTCGCAACGGCCTGAACTTGCCCGCGCCGATCTTGGCGCTGCTGCGCCAGAGGTAATCGCCGGTCAGATTGATGTGTTCCCAGCCCAACGGCGACAGGTACTGCAATAGCGTTTCATCGACGGCATGGCCGTTGCTACGCAACGCATGCGCTGCGCGCTCCAGGTAGACCGTGTTCCACAGCACGACAGCCGCCGTCACCAGATTGAGGCCGCTGGCCCGGTAGCGCTGCTGCTCAAAGCTGCTGTCGCGGATTTCGCCCAGCCGGTTGAAGAACACGGCGCGGGCCAGTGCATTGCGTGCTTCGCCTTTATTCAGCCCGGCATGGACGCGGCGGCGCAGCTCAACGCTTTGCAACCAGCCCAGGATGAACAACGTCCGCTCGATGCGCCCCAGCTCACGCAGGGCGACAGCCAGGCCGTTTTGGCGCGGATAGCTGCCGAGTTTCCTAAGCATCAGCGAGGCCGTCACCGTGCCTTGCTTGATCGAGGTGGCCAGGCGCAGAATTTCGTCCCAATGGGCGCGGACGTGCTTGATGTTGAGAGTGCCGCCGATCATCGGTTTCAGCGCGTCATAGGCGGCTTCGCCTTTCGGGGTGTAGAGCTTGGTGTCGCCCAGGTCTCGGATGCGCGGTGCGAAGCGGAAGCCCAGCAGGTGCATCAAGGCAAAGACGTGATCGGTGAAGCCCGCCGTGTCCGTGTAATGTTCCTCGATGCGCAGGTCGGACTCGTGGTACAGCAGGCCGTCAAGCACGTAGGTGGAATCGCGCACGCCGACATTGACCACCTTGTTGTGGAACGGCGCGTACTGGTCAGAGATGTGGGTGTAGAACGTCCTGCCTGGGCTGCTGCCATATTTCGGATTGATGTGCCCGGTGCTTTCTGCCTTGCTGCTGGTTCGGAAATTCTGTCCGTCCGACGATGATGTGGTGCCATCGCCCCAGTGCCCGGCAAAGGGATGCCGAAACTGGGCGTTGACCAGTTCGGCCAGCGCCATCGAATAGGTTTCATCGCGGGTATGCCAGGCTTGCAGCCAGGCGAGCTTGGCGTAAGTCGTACCGGGGCAAGATTCGGCCATTTTGGTCAGGCCCAGGTTGATCGCGTCGGCCAGGATCGTAGTCAGCAGCAGATTTTTGTCTTTGGCGAGGTCGCCGGATTTCAGGTGCGTGAAGTGGCGGGTGAAGCCCGTCCACTCATCGACCTCCATCAGCAGCTCGGTAATCTTGACGTGCGGCAGAATCATGGCCGTCTGGTCGATCAATGCCTGCGCGGTGTCGGGCACCGCAGCATCCAGCGGCGTGATCTTCAAGCCCGATTCGGTGATGATGGCGTCCGGTAGGTCGTTGGCCGCCGCCATGCGATTGACCGTGGCAAGTTGCGCTTCCAGCAACTCCAAGCGCTCGCTCAGGTACTGGTCGCAATCGGTGGCCACGGCCAGCGGCAATTCGCTGGACTGCTTGAGGCTGGCGAACTTCTCGGGTGGCACCAGGTAGTCCTCGAAGTCCTTGAACTGACGTGAACCCTGTACCCAGATGTCGCCCGAGCGCAACGCGTTCTTAAGTTCCGACAGTGCGCACAACTCGTAATAGCGTCGGTCGATGCCGGCGTCGGTCATCACCAGCTTCTGCCAGCGCGGCTTGATGAAGTTGGTCGGTGCATCAGCGGGCACCTTGCGGGTGTTGTCGATGTTCATGCCGCGCAGCACCTCGATGGCGTCGAGCACGTCCTTGGCGGCGGGCGCTGCTCGCAGCTTGAGCACGTCGAGGAATTCCGGCGCGTAGCGGCGCAATGTGGCGTAACTCTCGCCGATGCGGTGCAGGAAGTCGAAATCATCGGGCTGGGCGAGCTTCTGCGCCTCGGTGACGCTCTCGGCGAAAGCGTCCCAGGAAATGACGGCCTCGATGGCGGCGAATGGGTCGCGGCCTGACTGCTTGGCGTCGATCAGCGCCTGGCCGATGCGCCCGTACAAACGCACCTTGGCATTGATGGCCTTGCCGGACGCCTGGAACTGCTGCTGATGCTTATTCTTGGCGGCGTTGAACAGCTTGCCCAGGATGCGGTCGTGCAGGTCGATGATTTCGTCGGTAACAGTAGCCATGCCCTCGATGGCCAGCGCCATGAGGGTGGCGTAACGTCGCTGTGGCTCGAACTTGGCCAAGTCGGCGGGCGTCATCTGGCCACCCTCGCGGGCGATCTTGAGCAGCCGGTTTTGATGAACCAGCCGCTCGATGCCGGTAGGCAGGTTGAGCGCCTGCCAGGCTTTGAGACGTTCGATGTGTTCCAGCATGTAGCGGGAATTCGGCTTGGCCGGTGATTGCCGCAGCCATGCCAGCCAGGTGGTCTTGCCGTTGTCGCGGCGCTTCAACAGTTCATCCAGGCGATGCCGGTGCCCGCTCGACAACGGCTCGGACAGGGCTTCGTAGATGCGCCGATTGGCGCGGGTGATGGCCTCGGCACTGGCGCGCTCGATGGCGTTGAGCGCGGGCAGGATGATCGACTGCCGCCGTAGATGCTCAATCAAGGCGTTGGCCAGGACGATGCCCTTGTCGGTTTGCATAGCCAGCTCAGTCAGCGTGTGGACAGCCTGCCGGTAGTGACTCACGGTGAACGGCTGGAAGCCGAACACCGTTTGCAGTTCGACCAGGTGCTCGCGCCGGGTCTGCTCCCGCTGCCCGTAGTCGTCCCAGCTTTCGACCGGCACTTTGAGTTGCGACGCCACGATGCGCAGCAAGGGCGGAAACGGCGGCTCATCAACGCCCAGGATGACGCCGGGGAATCGCAGGTAGCAAAGCTGAATGGCGAAGCCCAGCCGATTCGCAGGCCCGCGCCGCTGACGAATCACCGACAGGTCGGTGTCGCTGAACGTGTAGTATCGGATCAGATCGTCTTTGACATCGGGCAATGCCAGCAGGCTTTGTCGCTCGGTGGCGGACAGAATGGAACGACGCGGCATGCTCAGGACTCGCGCAGGTACTGGTACAAGGTTTCACGGCTAATGCCGAAGTCGCGGGCGATCAGGGCCTTTTGCTCGCCCGCCGCGACGCGCCGTTTCAGTTCGGCAATCTGCTCATCGTTCAGTGACTTTTTGCGGCCCCGGTACGCACCCCGCTGCCGGGCCAGCGCGATTCCTTCGCGCTGCCGCTCGCGGATCAAGGCCCGCTCGAACTCGGCAAACGCGCCCATCACCGACAGCATCAAATTCGCCATCGGCGAATCCTCGCCAGTGAAGGCCAGGCTTTCCTTGACGAATTCGATGCGTACCCCGCGCTTGGTCAGGCCCTGCACGATGCGGCGCAAGTCATCCAGGTTGCGTGCCAGGCGATCCATGCTGTGCACCACCACGGTGTCGCTTTCGCGCACGAAGGCGAGCAGCCTTTCCAGCTCGGGACGCTGGGTGTCCTTGCCGGATGCCTTGTCGGTGAACACCCGCGCCACCTGAACCCCTTCCAATTGCCGTTCCGGGTTCTGGTCGAAGCTGCTGACGCGAACGTAGCCGATGCGTTGACCGTACAAAGTGTCTCCAAGGGTAATGTGTCAGAGTGAAATCTATTACTCTTGACTGATTGTGTCAATAAATTTCATATTGGACTCTATTCTGACGTGATTACAGTCTCTTCCCTGACGTTGCGTTAGGGTATAGCTCAACCTGACATAGAAGCAAAAACTCAACCACCTTCTACCAACTCTCCGAACAGCTCCTTGACCTTTGTTTTCGCATCAGCAAGTGCAGTTCTGCCTTGTTCAGTGATGTCATAAACACGCCGTTCACGTCGCCCGGTGCGTTCGTGGCGTGAGGTCAGATAGCCTTTTTTTTCCAGGCCGTGCAGCATCGGGTACACGGTGCCAGCGCTCATCTCGTAGCCGTGTCGGCGTAGCTCTTCGATGATCCCCAGCCCAAAGACAGGTTCCTCGGCTGCATGGTGAAGGATGTGCAGGCGGATCAAACCGCCGTAGAGGTCTTTGTCAGTCATTTTTTGAACCTCACAGAGCGACGCTCAACAGCCACCCAGCTGCACCGCTACCGAGGACAACCAGCCACGGCGGGAGCTTCCAGAACATAAGTGCGACAAGGGCAACTAATGCCAAGCCGAAGTCTTGCGGCTGAAAGATGGCGCTAGTCCATACAGGCTGATACAGCGCGGCCAGCAGCAAGCCGACTACAGCGGCATTGATCCCGGCCAGCGCAGCTTGGATGCCTGTATTGCGGCGCAAACGCTCCCAAAATGGCATTGATCCGACGACCAGCAAGAACGAGGGCGCGAAGATAGCCAGCAGACACACAATGCCGCCGATCCAGCCCGACGGGGCGGTGTTCATCGAGGCACCAAGAAACGCGGCGAACGTGAACAAAGGGCCGGGCACCGCTTGAGCTGCCCCGTACCCCGCGAGAAAGGATTCATTGTTGACCCAGCCGGAGGGCACCACTTCGGCTTGCAGTAATGGCAGCACAACGTGACCACCGCCGAACACCAGTGATCCGACACGATAGAAGGAATCCACCATTGCCATGGTTTGACTTGGCATCAGTTCGGCCAACACCGGCAGGCCAATCAGCAAGACAAAGAACAGCGAGAGCCAAAGCACGCCGGCCCGGTGACTGACCGTGATAGGTAGGGGGTCATGCTCAACAACTTTCGCTGGCTTGAACAATAACCGGCCTGCGATGCCTGCGATAGCAATCACGCCAACCTGTCCCCACGCGGACGGCACAAGTAAAACGACGCAGGTAGCAATTGCCATGATGGTGACTCGCAGCCCATCCGTGCATAGGTTACGCGCCATGCCCCATACTGCTTGAGCGACCACGGCCACAGCCACCACTTTTAAGCCATGCAACGCGCCCTGCGAGACGTAATCGCCATAGCTGGAGATGCCGAGCGCAAAAAGGATCAAGGCTATGGCAGACGGCAGCGTGAAGCCAGCCCAAGCAGCCAGCGCCCCGCTGTATCCAGCCCGAGACAGTCCTACCGCTATGCCGACCTGGCTGCTTGCAGGCCCTGGCAAGAACTGACAAAGCGCGACCAAGTCAGCATAGCTCCGTTCGGAGAGCCAGCGCCGCCGTGTGACAAATTCGGCGCGGAAGTAGCCCAAGTGCGCAATGGGGCCGCCAAAAGATGTCAATCCAAGCCGCAGAAAAATAAGAAAGACCGACCATGGTCTGCTGTCATCGGTAGGGTTATTCGTCATACTTTCGCCTTCATGATCTGCAACGAGTTGATCAATAATAAGCGAAATTCGATAACGAAATTCGATATAAATCTAGAAAAAAATACCTCTATGTGTACTACGCAGTTTTAGCTGTGGCTTTCACAGGAGCACGCTTACTTACGGCTTAGCGTGCTTTATTTTCCGTTTTCTGAGGCGATCCCTAGGAGCTCGGATCTCAGGACGAAGGTCTCCGCGAATGTCCGGTCGATCCGCGCGACGTCCCAGGCGGGCGTTCCCTTGGCGGACATCCACGCCGCAGCGTCGTGCATCAGCCGCACAACCTCGTCGATATCACCCGAGCAGGCGACCCGAACGTTCGGAGGCTCCTCGCTGTCCATTCGCTCCCCTGGCGCGGTATGAACCGCCGCCTCATAGTGCAGTTTGATCCTGACGAGCCCAGCATGTCTGCGCCCACCTTCGCGGAACCTGACCAGGGTCCGCTAGCGGGCGGCCGGAAGGTGAATGCTAGGCATGATCTAACCCTCGGTCTCTGGCGTCGCGACTGCGAAATTTCGCGAGGGTTTCCGAGAAGGTGATTGCGCTTCGCAGATCTCCAGGCGCGTGGGTGCGGACGTAGTCAGCGCCATTGCCGATCGCGTGAAGTTCCGCCGCAAGGCTCGCTGGACCCAGATCCTTTACAGGAAGGCCAACGGTGGCGCCCAAGAAGGATTTCCGCGACACCGAGACCAATAGCGGAAGCCCCAACGCCGACTTCAGCTTTTGAAGGTTCGACAGCACGTGCAGCGATGTTTCCGGTGCGGGGCTCAAGAAAAATCCCATCCCCGGATCGAGGATGAGCCGGTCGGCAGCGACCCCGCTCCGTCGCAAGGCGGAAACCCGCGCCTCGAAGAACCGCACAATCTCGTCGAGCGCGTCTTCGGGTCGAAGGTGACCGGTGCGGGTGGCGATGCCATCCCGCTGCGCTGAGTGCATAACCACCAGCCTGCAGTCCGCCTCAGCAATATCGGGATAGAGCGCAGGGTCAGGAAATCCTTGGATATCGTTCAGGTAGCCCACGCCGCGCTTGAGCGCATAGCGCTGGGTTTCCGGTTGGAAGCTGTCGATTGAAACACGGTGCATCTGATCGGACAGGGCGTCTAAGAGCGGCGCAATACGTCTGATCTCATCGGCCGGCGATACAGGCCTCGCGTCCGGATGGCTGGCGGCCGGTCCGACATCCACGACGTCTGATCCGACTCGCAGCATTTCGATCGCCGCGGTGACAGCGCCGGCGGGGTCTAGCCGCCGGCTCTCATCGAAGAAGGAGTCCTCGGTGAGATTCAGAATGCCGAACACCGTCACCATGGCGTCGGCCTCCGCAGCGACTTCCACGATGGGGATCGGGCGAGCAAAAAGGCAGCAATTATGAGCCCCATACCTACAAAGCCCCACGCATCAAGCTTTTGCCCATGAAGCAACCAGGCAATGGCTGTAATTATGACGACGCCGAGTCCCGACCAGACTGCATAAGCAACACCGACAGGGATGGATTTCAGAACCAGAGAAAGAAAATAAAATGCGATGCCATAACCGATTATGACAACGGCGGAAGGGGCAAGCTTAGTAAAGCCCTCGCTAGATTTTAATGCGGATGTTGCGATTACTTCGCCAACTATTGCGATAACAAGAAAAAGCCAGCCTTTCATGATATATCTCCCAATTTGTGTAGGGCTTATTATGCACGCTTAAAAATAATAAAAGCAGACTTGACCTGATAGTTTGGCTGTGAGCAATTATGTGCTTAGTGCATCTAACGCTTGAGTTAGACATTATTTGCCGACTACCTTGGTGATCTCGCCTTTCACGTAGTGAACAAATTCTTCCAACTGATCTGCGCGCGAGGCCAAGCGATCTTCTTCTTGTCCAAGATAAGCCTGTCTAGCTTCAAGTATGACGGGCTGATACTGGGCCGGCAGGCGCTCCATTGCCCAGTCGGCAGCGACATCCTTCGGCGCGATTTTGCCGGTTACTGCGCTGTACCAAATGCGGGACAACGTAAGCACTACATTTCGCTCATCGCCAGCCCAGTCGGGCGGCGAGTTCCATAGCGTTAAGGTTTCATTTAGCGCCTCAAATAGATCCTGTTCAGGAACCGGATCAAAGAGTTCCTCCGCCGCTGGACCTACCAAGGCAACGCTATGTTCTCTTGCTTTTGTCAGCAAGATAGCCAGATCAATGTCGATCGTGGCTGGCTCGAAGATACCTGCAAGAATGTCATTGCGCTGCCATTCTCCAAATTGCAGTTCGCGCTTAGCTGGATAACGCCACGGAATGATGTCGTCGTGCACAACAATGGTGACTTCTACAGCGCGGAGAATCTCGCTCTCTCCAGGGGAAGCCGAAGTTTCCAAAAGGTCGTTGATCAAAGCTCGCCGCGTTGTTTCATCAAGCCTTACGGTCACCGTAACCAGCAAATCAATATCACTGTGTGGCTTCAGGCCGCCATCCACTGCGGAGCCGTACAAATGTACGGCCAGCAACGTCGGTTCGAGATGGCGCTCGATGACGCCAACTACCTCTGATAGTTGAGTCGATACTTCGGCGATCACCACTTCCCTCATGATGTTTAACTTTGTTTTAGCCACCAATGATGCCCTCACTTTCCATGATTTTGGTGGGAATGGATTTTCTTAGCGGCAACTTACTTTCGTTGTCTATATCCATGTTAAAGGCGAAAAAGTAAACCTCTGTCTCCTTCTCAACCCACCCAACCCACCATGCGACACCAGGATTTGACTCAGTTCCCACACCAGAAAAACCAGTTTTTGAATGCACTAGATATTCAGGTGCCGCCTCCGTTACCAAAGCCTCTTTTACTATTAGCTGGTTTTCTTTAGATGCTGACAATTTATTTAAATATAGAGACTCTAGAAACTCCACTTGATTAACTGCGGAAATTCTAAGCTGGCCTTCCAACCAGAATTTGTCAATGCCACCACTGATATTCTGGTTGCCATAGGAAAATTTTTTAAGGTATTTCTGCATTCTTACTTCGCCAACTTCTCTGGCGATTTGTTGAAATACGGGAACAGCTGAAACTTGTATTGCCCCTCTTAAGGTCAAGTCTCTTTCCCATTGCTTCATGGCTCTTGGCTTTCCGTCCCATTTGAAAACCTGATGCTCATTCTTTATGACACCAGTTTCTAGGCCGATAATTGCGTTGGGGATCTTAAATGTTGATGCTGGAAGATATTCCTTTGATGCACGAGCTAAGTCATTGGTAGCGCAGGATTTACTGCTACTTTTACAAAGCACGAAGACACCATTGACGGCTTCGGCAGAGAACTCTTTGTTCCAAGACGTATTTTCTGTAATTGAACCAGCTAATGCCGTACTCGAAAGACAGCTTGTTGATTATCATATGGCTTTTGAAACTGTCGCACCTCATGTTTGAATTCGCCCCATATTTTTGCTACAGTGAACCAAATTAAGATCATCTATTTACTAGGCCTCGCATTTGCGGGGTTTTTAATGCTGAATAAAAGGAAAACTTGATGGAATTGCCCAATATTATGCACCCGGTCGCGAAGCTGAGCACCGCATTAGCCGCTGCATTGATGCTGAGCGGGTGCATGCCCGGTGAAATCCGCCCGACGATTGGCCAGCAAATGGAAACTGGCGACCAACGGTTTGGCGATCTGGTTTTCCGCCAGCTCGCACCGAATGTCTGGCAGCACACTTCCTATCTCGACATGCCGGGTTTCGGGGCAGTCGCTTCCAACGGTTTGATCGTCAGGGATGGCGGCCGCGTGCTGGTGGTCGATACCGCCTGGACCGATGACCAGACCGCCCAGATCCTCAACTGGATCAAGCAGGAGATCAACCTGCCGGTCGCGCTGGCGGTGGTGACTCACGCGCATCAGGACAAGATGGGCGGTATGGACGCGCTGCATGCGGCGGGGATTGCGACTTATGCCAATGCGTTGTCGAACCAGCTTGCCCCGCAAGAGGGGATGGTTGCGGCGCAACACAGCCTGACTTTCGCCGCCAATGGCTGGGTCGAACCAGCAACCGCGCCCAACTTTGGCCCGCTCAAGGTATTTTACCCCGGCCCCGGCCACACCAGTGACAATATCACCGTTGGGATCGACGGCACCGACATCGCTTTTGGTGGCTGCCTGATCAAGGACAGCAAGGCCAAGTCGCTCGGCAATCTCGGTGATGCCGACACTGAGCACTACGCCGCGTCAGCGCGCGCGTTTGGTGCGGCGTTCCCCAAGGCCAGCATGATCGTGATGAGCCATTCCGCCCCCGATAGCCGCGCCGCAATCACTCATACGGCCCGCATGGCCGACAAGCTGCGCTGAGCCATGGCTGACCACGTCACCCCCAATCTGCCATCGCGCGATTTCGATGTGACAGAGGCGTTTTATGCGAAGCTGGGCTTTGCGACGAGTTGGAAGGATCGCGGCTGGATGATCCTGCAGCGCGGCGGTTTGCAGCTCGAATTCTTCCCCTATCCTGACCTCGACCCAGCTACGAGCTCGTTCGGCTGTTGCCTGCGGTTGGATGATCTCGATGCCATGGTGGCATTGGTGAACGCGGCGGGAGCCGAGGAAAAAAGCACCGGCTGGCCGCGCTTCAAAGCTCCGCAACTGGAGGCGAGCGGCCTGAGGATCGGCTACCTGATCGATCCCGACTGCACGCTGGTGCGGCTGATCCAGAACCCCGACTGACCGCATGCCCGCGAAAATCAAGATTTGCGGGATCAGCACACCCGAGGCGCTCGATGCGACCATCGCGGCGCGGGCGGACTATGCCGGGTTGGTGTTCTATCCAGCGTCGCCCCGTGCGGTTACGTCGAATGTCGCGGGCGCTTTGACATCGCGCGCAGCTGGCCAGATCGCCATGGTCGGTTTGTTCGTCGATGCGGATGATGCTGTCATCGCCGACGCACTGGTGGCAGCCAAGCTGAACGCGCTGCAGCTGCACGGTTCGGAATCGCCCGAACGCGTGGCCCAGTTGCGCGCGCGGTTTGGCAAGCCGGTGTGGAAGGCGCTGCCCGTCGCCAGCGCCAGCGATGTCGCACGCGCCGCAGCCTATGCCGGGGCGGCGGACTTGATCTTGTTCGACGCCAAGACCCCCAAAGGCGCGCTGCCCGGCGGCATGGGGTTGGCGTTCGACTGGTCGCTGCTGGCCGGATATCGCGGTGCCTTGCCGTGGGGGCTGGCAGGCGGGCTAAATCCGACGAATGTTGCCGAGGCGATTGCGCGCACCGGAGCGCCGCTGGTCGATACCTCCAGCGGCGTCGAAAGCGCGCCGGGCGTCAAGGATACCGACAAGATTACCAATTTCGCCTTTGCGGTGCGCTTGGCCTAAATCGCGTCGATCAATAGGCGTCGTTCAGCGCAAAGATCGGCTTGCGGGTGCGCCACTGCCCTCGGGTGAAGTCGGGAAAATCTAACGTGCGATTGCCCTCAGCAATCGATTGTTCCGACAGAGGCGTGATCGCGCTCCAGGCCAGCGCGTCGTAAATGTCGATTGGCATCGGGGCCTTGGCCTTCAGCGCCTCGACAAAAGCGTGGATCACGAACCAGTCCATCCCGCCATGCCCGGCCCCTGCCGCCAGATCGGCGTAGCGTTTCCATAGCGGGTGATCGTATTTCGCAAACCAGCCCTCGGCAGGCTCCCAGCGGTGCGGCTGTGGGCTCTTGCCCTCCAGATAGATCGACTTGTTGACGTCCGGGTATAGGAAGTATAAACCACCTTTTTGCTCCTCATCCGAAGTATCTTACCTGAAATTCCCTCACTCGTTTACCGCTCAAGCCCCAATTTTAACTGCCGGTCCAGCCTAAACCGCTCTAATAAGGTTCGATTTGGCGGTAAAATCTCTAGCCTGATAGCTCGAGAGATACAAACTGCCCCACCGCCCCGTTTAAAAGTTGGCAGTGTTGAGCAGTGTTGGATTTGGGGTCGTCAGTCAAAGAGACGACTCTGTGATGGATCGAACAGGCTGGGAGTCAGTGGCGGCGCTCGTTCTGGTGGCAGCTCACGCTGCTTGGCGGCATTCGCCTTGGCTGTTTTCTGTTTCAGATGCTTGAGAATCTGCTCAATGACCTTCGGATCTTCGATGCTGGCAATCACTTTGACGTGACCGCCGCAGTGTTCGCAGACTTCAATATCAATATTGAAGACTCGCTTGAGGCGTTGCATCCAGGTCATGGCGCGGTGGCGCTCTGCAGGACTCTTGTCACGCCAGTTAGTATCGAGACCTTCCGATTTGTCGGGCTTCTTGCCCCGCTTGGCGGGTGTTACTTGAACTCGGTGTTTGCTGTTCGGTGCAAAGACGCCGTGGAAGCGTGTGAGGTTGACTCGCGGCTTAGGTACCAACGCAGCGAGTTTGGCGATGAAGTCCAGCGGCTCGAAGATCACATGGGTGGTGCCATTGCGGTACGGAGTTTTGAGCTCGTAACGCACCTGCCCATTGGCGGTTAATGCCAGACGTTTTTCTGAAACCGCTGGCCGACTAATGTAGCGACACAAGCGCTCAAGCTTATCCCGCTGATGCGCTTCGGCCATCACACCGGCGTGTAGCGAGAAACCAGCATGGTTGGCTACTCGACTGCTTGAGTCGGCTTTATCCTCACGCCCTGGCAAGGTTTGCAGGGTGAAGACTTTGCGCCCTTGCTGGGGGCCGACGGCAATGCGATACGTAACCGAAGCACCATGTAATTGAGTCAGCGTATCGTCTTCGCCCTCTTCCAGTGTCAACCACGTATTCTCGGCATCACGCTCCAAAATCCCACGCTTTTCCATGCAGCGAGCGATGCGATGGCTGAGGGTGTGAGCGAGCGTATTCAGCTCATCGTAAGTGGGTGCCTTGACACGATGGAAGCGTTGCTTGCCATAGTCATCTTCGGCATAGACACCATCGAGAAACAGCATGTGGTAGTGGACATTGAGATTTAGCGCGGAGCCAAAGCGTTGGATAAGAGTCACTGAGCCAGTTTGTGCAGAGGCTTTGGTGTAACCGGCTTTTTTGATCAGATGAGTTGAGAGTGTACGATAGACGATACTCAAGACCTGGCCCATCAGCTGGGGATGGCGAGCCAGCAAAAAGCGTAGCTGGAAAGGAAAGCTGAGCACCCACTGGCGAATGGGCTCCTTGGGGAAGACTTCGTCTATCAGCAGCGCCGCACTCTCGGCCATCCGGCGGGCACCGCAGCTAGGGCAAAAGCCGCGTCGTTTACAGCTGAAGGCGACCAGACGCTCGTGATGACAATCCTCGCAGCGAACCCGCATGAAACCATACTCCAGACGGCCACATTGGAGGAGGTCGTTGAATTCTTGTTGGATGTAGCGAGGCAGGTGTTGACCTTGGGCTTCGAGTGAGGCTTTGAAGGCTGGGTAGTGCTGCTCAACCAGCTGGTAGAGCAGCGTCTGGTCGGGTTGGTGGCGTTCGTAACCGTTTGTTTGAGTGGGCGATTGACTCGCCGTGGCGTTCCTTGCCAGCGACATGGGTATCCTCCGCTGATACTGTGGTTATGTACAGTATCAGCGGCTTGCGTTCAGACGTCCAGTCTGGCCCTAGACATCGCTAAATGCTTAACCCGCAATAGCCCTCACGAGTTGTTATCAGCCACTACCGGTTGAGCGAGAAGGTTTTGGGTTCAGGGTGCTATTGCTCCACCAATCACAATACTGAAGCCCCAACTGTTATCAGTTGGGGCTTTTTCTTGTCTGTTTGCGGCGGTTGCGTTTTATCGGTAGTCGTCGAGCTCTGCACCATCCCACATAAGAGCTTAACGGTGCGATCTTCAACGCCATCACACAAAACTTTCTTTTTCACGCACAGTCAACTTATTGGATGTTTTATTAACAACCCAAAAGGAGATATTTAGCGGGCGGCCGGAAGGTGAATGCTAGGCATGATCTAACCCTCGGTCTCTGGCGTCGCGACTGCGAAATTTCGCGAGGGTTTCCGAGAAGGTGATTGCGCTTCGCAGATCTCCAGGCGCGTGGGTGCGGACGTAGTCAGCGCCATTGCCGATCGCGTGAAGTTCCGCCGCAAGGCTCGCTGGACCCAGATCCTTTACAGGAAGGCCAACGGTGGCGCCCAAGAAGGATTTCCGCGACACCGAGACCAATAGCGGAAGCCCCAACGCCGACTTCAGCTTTTGAAGGTTCGACAGCACGTGCAGCGATGTTTCCGGTGCGGGGCTCAAGAAAAATCCCATCCCCGGATCGAGGATGAGCCGGTCGGCAGCGACCCCGCTCCGTCGCAAGGCGGAAACCCGCGCCTCGAAGAACCGCACAATCTCGTCGAGCGCGTCTTCGGGTCGAAGGTGACCGGTGCGGGTGGCGATGCCATCCCGCTGCGCTGAGTGCATAACCACCAGCCTGCAGTCCGCCTCAGCAATATCGGGATAGAGCGCAGGGTCAGGAAATCCTTGGATATCGTTCAGGTAGCCCACGCCGCGCTTGAGCGCATAGCGCTGGGTTTCCGGTTGGAAGCTGTCGATTGAAACACGGTGCATCTGATCGGACAGGGCGTCTAAGAGCGGCGCAATACGTCTGATCTCATCGGCCGGCGATACAGGCCTCGCGTCCGGATGGCTGGCGGCCGGTCCGACATCCACGACGTCTGATCCGACTCGCAGCATTTCGATCGCCGCGGTGACAGCGCCGGCGGGGTCTAGCCGCCGGCTCTCATCGAAGAAGGAGTCCTCGGTGAGATTCAGAATGCCGAACACCGTCACCATGGCGTCGGCCTCCGCAGCGACTTCCACGATGGGGATCGGGCGAGCAAAAAGGCAGCAATTATGAGCCCCATACCTACAAAGCCCCACGCATCAAGCTTTTGCCCATGAAGCAACCAGGCAATGGCTGTAATTATGACGACGCCGAGTCCCGACCAGACTGCATAAGCAACACCGACAGGGATGGATTTCAGAACCAGAGAAAGAAAATAAAATGCGATGCCATAACCGATTATGACAACGGCGGAAGGGGCAAGCTTAGTAAAGCCCTCGCTAGATTTTAATGCGGATGTTGCGATTACTTCGCCAACTATTGCGATAACAAGAAAAAGCCAGCCTTTCATGATATATCTCCCAATTTGTGTAGGGCTTATTATGCACGCTTAAAAATAATAAAAGCAGACTTGACCTGATAGTTTGGCTGTGAGCAATTATGTGCTTAGTGCATCTAACGCCGGAGTTAAGCCGCCGCGCGTAGCGCGGTCGGCTTGAACGAATTGTGTACGCCCAGCATGGGCATGAACTAATGAGGTGAAAGTCCTCTGTAGGAAGGTCACCGTTCAATAACATGCTGTTATTAAACGTTAACTACTAGCGAATGGCAAGGGCTTATCCGCGAGGATTGGTCTGAAGGAAGCCGCTAGCAAATTTGCGAGCTGATGAACAAGAACATCATATGAGGCGTAGGCTAGAGGTGAGTTGGCACAAGACGACGAAACCACGTGATCTAATGGCCACCGTAAATGATGCAGCAGTGCAAAGAAAGTTCATGTTCTTATCTGGGGAGATCTGCTTAACACGCGATCGGTCAATAACCAGTAAGGCTCTGGTCTATTAAGTGCCTTGGCTTTTCAATCTCATCGACTGAAAAGAGCGAACCAGATGAAAACCGATAGCGCATGACGGGGTAACTCGGTATGTGATTAAGCAGAAGTCAGCAGACGGCATAGTAGCCCAACGCCCATCGTAATGGTTGGGATATGGTGAAGGCCTGAACATTTAGAAGAAGGAGGAGTCTTGTCAAACTTGTCGATACCCACTACGTCGCCAGACGATTACTATCGGCAGCGTATTGATATGCAACCGGCCTTCAACAGCGATTTATTCCAACAACTACTTCAGCCTGAGAATTTACACCGAGCGTGGCGTCAAGTTAAAGCCAATAAAGGCGCGGCTGGTATCGATGGCATGACCATCGAAGCCTTCCCGCTTTGGGTGCAGCAAGGCGGTTGGCAACAGTGTAAATCTCAACTTGAGTTAGGTGAATATCAACCCTCAGCAGTCAGACGCGTAGAGATCGACAAACCCGATGGCGGTAAACGCAAACTGGGTATCCCTAACGTCATTGATCGTGTGATACAGCAATCAATTGCTCAAATTCTCACGCCGTTGTTTGATCCTTCCTTCTCGGCTAATAGCTTCGGCTTTAGACCGAATAGGAATGCCAAACAAGCAGTCTTGCAAGTCAGGGATATCATCAAACATAAACGCAAATTTGCCGTCGATGTTGATCTGTCCAAGTTCTTTGATCGAGTAAATCATGATCTCTTAATGACTCAGTTAAGGAGCAAGGTACAGGATAAGCGTCTGCTGGCGCTTATTGGTAAATACCTGCGTGCTGGCGTGATGATCAACGACCAATTTGAAGCAAGCTTCGAAGGCGTACCTCAGGGTGGCCCACTCTCACCATTACTATCAAACATCATGTTGGATAGTCTGGATAAAGAGCTGGAAAGCAGAGGGCATCACTTCGCCCGCTACGCGGATGACTTTATCATCTTGGTCAAGTCTCAACGAGCGGGCGAACGTGTCCTCAAGAGTATTACTCGCTATCTTGCCACTAAGCTAAAACTGGTTGTTAACGAACAGAAAAGCCAAGTGGTTAAGGTAGGGCAAAGCAAGTTCCTAGGGTTTACCTTTAACCGCGGAAAGATCCAGTGGCATGTCAAAACACTGCACATCTTCAAACAAAAGATAAGACGACTGACAAACCGCAATTGGGGCGTGAGCATGAGCTATCAATTGTTTAAAGTGCGGCAATACATGCAAGGCTGGATCAACTACTTTGGCATAGCCAACGCTTACCAAGAGTGTGTCGATTTAGACCACTGGATCCGTCGTCGAGTACGTATGTGCTACTGGCGTCAATGGCGAAAGCCACGGACTAAGGTACAAAACTTACTCAAACGTGGCGTCAGGATCCAAGCGGCCGTTGCTTGTGGAATTACAAGCAAAGGGCCGTGGCGAAGCTCGAAAACACCAGGGATACAGCAAGCGCTGAGTAATGAGTATCTCAAGAAAGCAGGTTTATGTTCACTGAGAGATGGATGGATTGCAGTTCATTATCCTAACCAGAAAGTGAGTTAGGCGTTCTAAATGAACCGCCCTGTGCGGAGCCGCATGCAGGGTGGTGTGGGGGCTGGAGGCTAAATACCTCCGGCTACCCGATTAGACATCATTTACCAACTGACTTGATGATCTCGCCTTTCACAAAGCGAATAAATTCTTCCAAGTGATCTGCGCGTGAGGCCAAGTGATCTTCTTTTTGTCCCAGATAAGCTTGCTTAGCTTCAAGTAAGACGGGCTGATACTGGGCAGGTAGGCGTTTTATTGCCCAGTCGGCAGCGACATCCTTCGGCGCGATTTTGCCGGTTATTGCGCTGTACCAAATGCGGGACAACGTAAGCACTACATTTCGCTCATCGCCGGCCCAGTCGGGCTGCGAGTTCCATAGCTTCAAGGTTTCCCTCAGCGCCTCGAATAGATCCTGTTCAGGAACCGGGTCAAAGAATTCCTCCGCTGCCGGACCTACCAAGGCAACGCTATGTTCTCTTGCTTTTGTAAGCAGGATAGCTAGATCAATGTCGATCATGGCTGGCTCGAAGATACCCGCAAGAATGTCATTGCGCTGCCATTCTCCAAATTGCAGCTCGCGCTTAGCCGGATAACGCCACGGGATGATGTCGTCATGCACGACAAGGGTGACTTCTATAGCGCGGAGCGTCTCGCTCTCGCCAGGGAAAGCCGAAGCCTCCATAAGGTCATTGAGCAATGCTCGCCGCGTCGTTTCATCAAGCTTTACGGCCACAGTAACCAACAAATCAATATCGCTGTATGGCTTCAGGCCGCCATCCACTGCGGAGCCGTACAAATGCACGGCCAGCAACGTTGATTCCAGATGGCGCTCAATGACACTAAGCACCTCTAACAGTTGTGTCGAAATTTCGGCGATCACTGCGTCCCTCATGATGTCTAACGCCTTGCTAAACGGCAGGCAAAGCGCAGCTTTGGCTGTCCGGTGGAGGGCCGTAGGCCCGGAACGTATTTGAGCAACTTGTTAGCTGCATGCTTACCGCTGATCTCTTCGTATGTATACAGCATATCTCGCATTTGTGCGCTTTGTTTTTCCTGACTCGGGAGCTACAAGATTGAGCCATATTTCGCCTTTCGAGTTCACTGGCTCTATGGATGAAATTCGCCAAACGCAACCAAAATTCGTATAACTCAAATGGATAAGCATTCCGACACGAAGCTGATTCGAAGGGATACTCTGGCCTACGTTGTGACGCTTTTTATAAAATCCTCTTGCCATAACTACTCCGTTTCTTGGCAGCTAACGCCTGGCACAGCGGATCGCAAACCTGGCGCGGCTTTTGGTACAAAAGGCGTGACAGGTTTGCGAATCCGTTGCTGCCACTTGTTAACCCTTTTGCCAGATTTGGTACCTATAATTTATGTTAGAGGCGAAGTCTTGAGTAAAAACTGGCCTAAAATTGCTGGGGATTTCAGGAAAGTAAACATCACCTTCCGGCTCGATGTCTATTGTAGATATATGTAGTGTATCTACTTGATCGATCAGGCTTTTGTATATCTCCCCACCACCTGAAACAATGACATGATCCGTTATTTTCTTTAGGTTGGTTAAAGCATCTTTAATTGATGGAAAGATCAATACGTTCTCATTGTCAGATGTAAAACTTGAACGTGTTACGACCGCATACTTTCGGTTGGGTAATGCTCCCATTGATTCAAAAGTCTTGCGTCCAACCAACAGCCATTGGTTATAGGTAATAGCTTTAAACAGGAGCTGTTCACCTTTGGCACTCCATGGAATATCAGGGCCATTCCCGATAACTCCATTCTTCGATATAGCTACCATTAGTGATAGTTTCACAATTCTTCCTCAGAGGTTAACGCAAAGCACACGGGCGGAAAAACGCGTTAGCGTTTGACGTCCCAGTGGCCGCAGGCCACGAGTGATGCGCCTTGTTATGTTTTTGAACGCTGCGCATTAGCTTTACTATCTAAAATATTTAATAACTCTTCGTACTTAGGCCCAGAACCAAACTGAGGTAATCCGATAGCCAGAACAACAGCGCCGAATGCTAAATAAACGATAAACTCAGCAACAACCACGCCTGTTGCCATCAAGGTAATACCGCATAGCATGACAACAATGAGCAAAACTCTGAAGAATGTTGCAGCTTTAATCTTTTTCCTAGCACCGGCTATCACTGCCAGTTCTTTGTCACTAAATTCCATAGTTAAACCTTTTTAAAACATAACGCTGCCAGCAAGCGCGACGCTGTTTGGCGTCGCTTGACTGGCCTTGTTAGCAGCCTGCACCTAACTTTCGCGGCTTGCCGCACTGGCAAACCCGAACAACGGCAAGCTGCTTTTAATTTAAAACTAAACCGGTTAACTGCGATACGGCGAGCCGACCGGAACCTGTAAAACTGTTAAGCGAAGCCAAGAAGAACAACGCTACCGCCACAACCGTTTGCAGCAAACCCACAAACTGGCGAACTAAACCTTTTGGCGCTGCCGCTAGGAAAACCAAACGCGAGCAATGCCGAAAAAAGCTACTGACTAAAACCGTTAAAACCCGAAAACCTGCTAACGCCCGGCTTTGGGGCGGACTTGTAGCCGCAAAGCGGCGGAAAGGCCGTCCCAGCCCCGAAGGGGCGACAACAGCCGTTTGTTAGGCACTTGAACGCTGCCAAAAATGGTACAAGCCTGCAATATCAGACGAGCACAAAAGAGGCATTGCTTCTTTAATTTGCTCCAACGGCCAATCCCACCACTTCATATCTAGCAACATTGAAATTTCCTGTTCTGAAAAGCGCTTCTTTATCTCTTTTGCAGGGTTGCCACCAACTATTGTGTATGGCTCTATATCTTTGGTAACCAAAGCCCGGCTGCCAATTACCGCTCCATGGCCAACCTTTACTCCAGGCATAATCATTGCTTCAGAGCCAATCCACACGTCGCTTCCTATGACGGTATCACCTGCCGCCTGGAAAGCATCAACTGATTCCGAAAATGCCGGTTCCTCATTCATATAGAAAAAAGGGAATGATGTAACCCAATCATATCGGTGACCTTGATTTCCAGCCATGATAAAAGATGCACCCGTCCCTATGGAGCAAAAGCTTCCAATTATCAATTTATCAACGTCATCACGATCAGGCAGGAGGTAGCGAGCGCAATCATCAAATGAATGCCCGTGGTAATAGCCTGAATAATAGCTATAACGGCCTACCTTGATATTTGGGTTCTTTACCTGTTCGACGAGAGGTTTTCCCTTAAACGGGCTCTCAAAATAGTTCTTCATATAATTCCGCACCAAAAATCTGCAACAACACCGTTGCCTAACACCTGAATTAAGCCGCGCCGCGAAGCGGCGTCGGCTTGAATGAGTTGTTAGGCAACACCGCGCTTTCTCTCGAAGGCTTGTCGTGTTTGAACCATGTAAACCGCCGGCCCGTCAGGCGTGGTGATGATCTTCTCCCGCACGAATCCTGCCTTCTCATAGCAGCGTATGGCTCGATGGTTGTTCGGAGTCGGGTCGGTCTGAATCTTCGTCACGGTGGGGTCCGAGAACAGTAGTTCAACGAGAGCGCGGACAAGCCTTGTTCCTAGGCCTTTGTTCAACTGTGTCGGGTCAGCCAGAGACTGGTCTATTCCTCGCACTCCTGGATCAGTTTCATCTTCCCACCAGCCATCACCGCTTCCGAGCGCGACGTACGACTGAGCATAGCCGATCGGTTCCTCGCCCAGCATTGCGATGTACGGTGTTACGGACTCTTCCGCCATCGCTCTGGGCAGGTAGTGTTCCAGCACTTCATCAAGAGTCGGTCGCTCTTCGTCACCACCCCACCACTCAACGATGTGCGGCCGGTTGAGCCAATCATGGAGCATCGGCAGGTCGCGCTCGGTCATGAGGCGAAGAGTTATGGGGGGGGTGCTCGCGGACATGAAATGGTCGCTCTGTGCTGCCTAACTTTGTTTTAGGGCGACTGCCCTGCTGCGTAACATCGTTGCTGCTCCATAACATCAAACATCGACCCACGGCGTAACGCGCTTGCTGCTTGGATGCCCGAGGCATAGACTGTACAAAAAAACAGTCATAACAAGCCATGAAAACCGCCACTGCGCCGTTACCACCGCTGCGTTCGGTCAAGGTTCTGGACCAGTTGCGTGAGCGCATACGCTACTTGCATTACAGCTTACCAACCGAACAGGCTTATGTCCACTGGGTTCGTGCCTTCATCCGTTTCCACGGTGTGCGTCACCCGGCAACCTTGGGCAGCAGCGAAGTCGAGGCATTTCTGTCCTGGCTGGCGAACGAGCGCAAGGTTTCGGTCTCCACGCATCGTCAGGCATTGGCGGCCTTGCTGTTCTTCTACGGCAAGGTGCTGTGCACGGATCTGCCCTGGCTTCAGGAGATCGGAAGACCTCGGCCGTCGCGGCGCTTGCCGGTGGTGCTGACCCCGGATGAAGTGGTTCGCATCCTCGGTTTTCTGGAAGGCGAGCATCGTTTGTTCGCCCAGCTTCTGTATGGAACGGGCATGCGGATCAGTGAGGGTTTGCAACTGCGGGTCAAGGATCTGGATTTCGATCACGGCACGATCATCGTGCGGGAGGGCAAGGGCTCCAAGGATCGGGCCTTGATGTTACCCGAGAGCTTGGCACCCAGCCTGCGCGAGCAGCTGTCGCGTGCACGGGCATGGTGGCTGAAGGACCAGGCCGAGGGCCGCAGCGGCGTTGCGCTTCCCGACGCCCTTGAGCGGAAGTATCCGCGCGCCGGGCATTCCTGGCCGTGGTTCTGGGTTTTTGCGCAGCACACGCATTCGACCGATCCACGGAGCGGTGTCGTGCGTCGCCATCACATGTATGACCAGACCTTTCAGCGCGCCTTCAAACGTGCCGTAGAAGGCACTGTTGCAAAGTTAGCGATGAGGCAGCCTTTTGTCTTATTCAAAGGCCTTACATTTCAAAAACTCTGCTTACCAGGCGCATTTCGCCCAGGGGATCACCATAATAAAATGCTGAGGCCTGGCCTTTGCGTAGTGCACGCATCACCTCAATACCTTTGATGGTGGCGTAAGCCGTCTTCATGGATTTAAATCCCAGCGTGGCGCCGATTATCCGTTTCAGTTTGCCATGATCGCATTCAATCACGTTGTTCCGGTACTTAATCTGTCGGTGTTCAACGTCAGACGGGCACCGGCCTTCGCGTTTGAGCAGAGCAAGCGCGCGACCATAGGCGGGCGCTTTATCCGTGTTGATGAATCGCGGGATCTGCCACTTCTTCACGTTGTTGAGGATTTTACCCAGAAACCGGTATGCAGCTTTGCTGTTACGACGGGAGGAGAGATAAAAATCGACAGTGCGGCCCCGGCTGTCGACGGCCCGGTACAGATACGCCCAGCGGCCATTGACCTTCACGTAGGTTTCATCCATGTGCCACGGGCAAAGATCGGAAGGGTTACGCCAGTACCAGCGCAGCCGTTTTTCCATTTCAGGCGCATAACGCTGAACCCAGCGGTAAATCGTGGAGTGATCGACATTCACTCCGCGTTCAGCCAGCATCTCCTGCAGCTCACGGTAACTGATGCCGTATTTGCAGTACCAGCGTACGGCCCACAGAATGATGTCACGCTGAAAATGCCGGCCTTTGAATGGGTTCATGTGCAGCTCCATCAGCAAAAGGGGATGATAAGTTTATCACCACCGACTATTTGCAACAGTGCCTCAGCAATCATATTTTTAAATTATATAACTCCCAACTGAGCTTTTGCTCCAACGATAAGGCTTTCATTTTGAGTTTCTAAGGCAAATAAACCATACATCAAAGGAGAGGCCGCTGCTCTTTCTAAAGTCTGTTCATATAGTTTATTCCAAACTTTACCCCCTAGTTTTTCATACTCGATGATTAGAGTTTTGAGGCTTTCTTCTCCAAACAAAGTTACATGCCCAGCAAAATCAATCGCTGGGTCATCTATATGGGCTGTTGACCAATCAATAACGCCTGAAACAGCTCCATCCTTTGAAGCTAGTACATGCCCAGCATATAAATCGCCATGTATAAATTGGGTGAAATCTGCCCATAGAACATCATTATCCAACCATTTTCTGTAGCGGGTTTCCAATTGCTCACTTATACCAATTTCAGATTTTACTAACTGCAAATTGTTTGCTATTTCAGGTCTTAAATCTGAAGGTTTCATAATTTTCAAATCATTTTCCCGAACTTCTTTTTCAGGAATACTATGGATTTCAAATAAGGTTTTTGCCAAAGATGTTATGTATTTCGGGCTATCTTTGTCCATATTCCAAATTATTTCATAGGTTTCAGCATCCAAATTTAAAACAGGATTATCTTTAAGTATGGGATAAGCCACTAATTCTGTAGATGAAATTCTCCAATCAGGAACCTCTACAGAAAGATGTTTTTTTACCAATTCTAAAATGCGTTTTTCTTTCTTGATTTGTTCCCTCATGCCATCACGACGAGGAATACGCAGCAACCATTGTTGCCCCTTTGTATCAAGAGCAAAAACGACCTTAAAATCAATGCCCATTTCATTGAAATTCATTTTGTCCGTAAGCAACAAGCCGTGTGCTTCAGCAAGTGATTGAATATCTTGAATTGTCATTTTTAATTTCCTTTAAAGAGTTCAATAATTAATGTTCGGATTAGATTGGCTATCATTAACAATCTCTCTCAAAAGTCTTGATGATTTTGTGGTCTTTGATCTCGTAGATAATGTCAGCAATATTATCGACCAATTGCTTGTCATGAGATACGAAGATAATAGTTCCTGCATAGGACTTCATCATTGTTTCTAATGCGGCAATACTTTTTAGGTCAAGATAGTTTCCTGGTTCATCCATAAGCAAAATATTATATTTTCCTAAAAGCATTTTGGATAAAAGCAGTTTGATGATTTCACCTCCCGATAAGTCGGATAAGTTTTTTTGAATATCATTCGCTCCGATCCCCATTGAAGCCAATACTGCACGAATTTCCGCAACTGTGTACTCGCACTCTTCCTGCATAAAGGAGAGCACAGATTTATGCGTGTTAAATTTATATCCTGTTTGTGTAAAGTAGCCAATTTCAGCTTTTGGAGATATGGTTAATCCATCAGCACGTTCTGATATCATTTTTAACAAGGACGTTTTCCCTGTTCCATTCGATCCAGTTATAGCGACTTTAGCGCCAAGCGGTATTATAAAGTTAGCGTCATCAAAGATAGTACGGCTACCAAATTTTAAGCTCAGACCATCTGCCGTAATCGGGAACTTATTGTGCAGTTCTAGGGCTGAACTTTGACGAAAACGAATAGAACGCAAATGCTCTGGTGCTTGAATATCTTCTAATGCAGCCAAACGCTTTTCCATACTCTTAGCTGCCTGATACAGTTTTCTTTGCTTGGTGCCAGTCATTTTTGCATGCCCAAGTCGTCCAGCACTTTCGGTAGAGTTTTTGGATTTTTCTCCTTTTTTCTTATTGTCTAATCGATTAGCTTGCTGGCGTTTTTCTTGCACAGCAGATTCTAATCGCTCCCGTTCCTTCATCATCAGCTCATATTCTACGGCTTGGTGTTGTCGCTCTTCTTCTTTTTGACGCAAGTAATCCGAGTAACCACCCCAATATTCCGTAATTTTACCGTCTTTTAACTCCCATATCTTGTCTACAACCATATCAAGAAAATATCGGTCATGACTGATAACAAGTAATGCTCCATCAAATGCTTTAAGTTGACCAATAAGTAGATCTATTCCATTGAGATCAAGGTGGCTGGTTGGTTCATCCGCTAGAATGCCATGTACTTGTTGGGAAAATGCGGCAGCAATTTTTGCACGAGTTTCCTCTCCGCCACTCATTGTGTCGTTTTGTACATTGGAAACACCAAGGCGAGATAACATTGCCCGGTCTTCGACCGTTTCTATTTCGATTCCGCCCAGTTGGCTGATATGTGCAAAATCACCAAAACGCTGTAATGTCGCTTCGGCTAAAACAATTTCGCCATTAAGTACTTTGAGTAAACTACTCTTTCCTGCTCCGTTATCACCCACAAGACCAATACGGTCATAAGAGTGAATTTCCAATTCATCAATATCCAAAACATCACGCCCAGCATAATCCAAGCGTATGTTTCTCGCTTTAATAATTAAACTCATTTTTATTTACTCCTGTTTAGCTCTTGAAATTTTTTATGCAGCAAACAGGATTTAGGTGAAAACAAAAGCTAGCATCACAGTGTCCTCCCAAAAAAAAAGCTATTCATCCACAGGGTGGACAAATAGCTAGTCAATTAAGTTATAACTGGAAACTATGCACTAAAAGCATACTTATAAATTAAGCATACTTTTACTTTATATATCCGCATATATTCTTAAAGACACAACAAAAGCCCACCATTATAAAATAGTGTCACTATGCAAATAGTTGTGTCTTAACGAATGCGGATAGAATGCATAAACTTACCTAAAAAATAAAATTCAGTTTTATGATAACTTTACTGTTAAAAGAAGTCTAGACAACCTTGTTTTATGCTTGGATATAAGGCTTATTTTAGGCACTGTTGCAAAGTTAGCGATGAGGCAGCCTTTTGTCTTATTCAAAGGCCTTACATTTCAAAAACTCTGCTTACCAGGCGCATTTCGCCCAGGGGATCACCATAATAAAATGCTGAGGCCTGGCCTTTGCGTAGTGCACGCATCACCTCAATACCTTTGATGGTGGCGTAAGCCGTCTTCATGGATTTAAATCCCAGCGTGGCGCCGATTATCCGTTTCAGTTTGCCATGATCGCATTCAATCACGTTGTTCCGGTACTTAATCTGTCGGTGTTCAACGTCAGACGGGCACCGGCCTTCGCGTTTGAGCAGAGCAAGCGCGCGACCATAGGCGGGCGCTTTATCCGTGTTGATGAATCGCGGGATCTGCCACTTCTTCACGTTGTTGAGGATTTTACCCAGAAACCGGTATGCAGCTTTGCTGTTACGACGGAGGAGAGATAAAAATCGACAGTGCGGCCCCGGCTGTCGACGGCCCGGTACAGATACGCCCAGCGGCCATTGACCTTCACGTAGGTTTCATCCATGTGCCACGGGCAAAGATCGGAAGGTTACGCCAGTACCAGCGCAGCCGTTTTTCCATTTCAGGCGCATAACGCTGAACCCAGCGGTAAATCGTGGAGTGATCGACATTCACTCCGCGTTCAGCCAGCATCTCCTGCAGCTCACGGTAACTGATGCCGTATTTGCAGTACCAGCGTACGGCCCACAGAATGATGTCACGCTGAAAATGCCGGCCTTTGAATGGGTTCATGTGCAGCTCCATCAGCAAAAGGGGATGATAAGTTTATCACCACCGACTATTTGCAACAGTGCCCCGTAGAACAAGCAGGCATCACGAAGCCCGCCACACCGCACACCCTCCGCCACTCGTTCGCGACGGCCTTGCTCCGCAGCGGTTACGACATTCGAACCGTGCAGGATCTGCTCGGCCATTCCGACGTCTCTACGACGATGATTTACACGCATGTGCTGAAAGTTGGCGGTGCCGGAGTGCGCTCACCGCTTGATGCGCTGCCGCCCCTCACTAGTGAGAGGTAGGGCAGCGCAAGTCAATCCTGGCGGATTCACTACCCCTGCGCGAAGGCCATCGGTGCCGCATCGAACGGCCGGTTGCGGAAAGTCCTCCCTGCGTCCGCTGATGGCCGGCAGCAGCCCGTCGTTGCCTGATGGATCCAACCCCTCCGCTGCTATAGTGCAGTCGGCTTCTGACGTTCAGTGCAGCCGTCTTCTGAAAACGACAAACGATGTCAGAATAGAGTTAAATTTCCTATTGATTGACATATTCCGTCAAAGGTAATAGATTTCATCCTGACACTTTTGCCTTTGGAGGCATCTTGCAAGGTCAACGCATCGGCTATGTCCGCGTCAGCAGCTTCGACCAGAACCCGGAACGGCAATTGGAGGGTGTTCAGGTGGCGCGGGTGTTCACCGACAAGGCTTCTGGCAAGGACACCCAGCGTCCCGAGCTGGAAAGGCTGCTGGCCTTCGTCCGCGAGGGCGACACCGTGGTGGTGCATAGCATGGACAGGCTGGCACGCAACCTTGATGACCTGCGCCGCATCGTCCAAGGGCTGACACAACGGGGCGTGCGCATGGAGTTCGTCAAAGAAGGGCTGAAGTTCACCGGCGAGGACTCACCGATGGCCAATCTGATGCTGTCGGTCATGGGAGCCTTCGCTGAGTTCGAGCGCGCCCTGATCCGCGAACGTCAGCGCGAGGGAATCGTGCTGGCCAAGCAGCGCGGTGCCTACCGGGGACGAAAGAAATCGCTGAACAGCGAACAAATTGCCGAGTTGAAACGGCGAGTTGCGGCAGGCGACCAAAAAACCTTGGTGGCCCGTGACTTCGGCATCAGCCGCGAAACCTTGTACCAGTACCTGCGGGAAGACTGACCATGCCACGCCGCTCAATCCTGTCCGCCACCGAGCGCGAAAGCCTGCTGGCACTGCCAGATGCCAAAGACGAACTGATACGGCACTACACGTTCAACGAAACCGACCTGTCGGTGATCCGTCAGCGTCGCGGCGCCGCGAATCGATTGGGCTTCGCTGTGCAGCTTTGCTACTTGCGATTCCCTGGCACCTTTTTGGGCGTCGATGAGCCTCCGTTTCCGCCCCTGTTGCGCATGGTGGCCGCGCAACTCAAGATGCCAGTGGAAAGTTGGAGCGAGTACGGCCAGCGCGAACAGACACGGCGGGAGCACTTGGTCGAGCTGCAAACGGTTTTTGGGTTCAAGCCCTTCACCATGAGCCACTATCGGCAAGCCGTGCATACATTGACCGAGCTGGCCTTGCAGACCGACAAAGGCATCGTGCTGGCGAGCGCACTTGTCGAGAATCTGCGGCGGCAGAGCATTATCCTGCCCGCCATGAATGCCATCGAGCGCGCAAGCGCCGAGGCCATCACCCGTGCCAACCGACGCATTTACGCGGCGCTGACCGATTCTTTGTTATCACCCCACCGTCAGCGCCTGGACGAACTTCTCAAGCGCAAGGACGGCAGTAAAGTGACGTGGCTGGCATGGCTGCGCCAGTCGCCTGCCAAACCGAACTCTCGCCACATGCTCGAACATATTGAGCGCCTGAAATCCTGGCAAGCACTTGATCTGCCCGCAGGCATCGAGCGGCAGGTTCACCAGAACCGCCTGCTCAAAATCGCTCGTGAAGGTGGCCAGATGACGCCTGCTGATCTGGCAAAGTTCGAGGTGCAACGACGCTATGCCACGCTGGTAGCGCTGGCCATCGAAGGCATGGCCACCGTCACCGATGAAATCATCGACCTTCACGATCGCATCATCGGCAAGCTGTTCAACGCGGCCAAGAACAAGCATCAGCAGCAGTTCCAGGCTTCCGGCAAGGCGATCAACGACAAGGTGCGGATGTATGGGCGCATCGGTCAAGCGTTGATTGAGGCCAAGCAAAGCGGCAGCGATCCGTTCGCCGCCATCGAGGCCGTTATGCCCTGGGACACCTTCGCCGCCAGCGTCACCGAAGCGCAAACATTGGCGCGGCCTGCCGACTTTGATTTCCTGCACCACATCGGTGAAAGCTATGCCACGCTACGCCGCTACGCGCCGCAGTTCCTGGGCGTGCTCAAATTGCGGGCTGCGCCCGCCGCCAAGGGTGTGCTCGATGCCATCGACATGCTGCGCGGCATGAACAGCGACAGCGCGCGCAAGGTGCCCGCCGATGCGCCAACCGCATTCATCAAGCCGCGCTGGGCAAAGCTGGTTCTGACCGACGACGGCATCGACCGGCGTTACTACGAGTTATGCGCCCTGTCGGAGCTGAAGAACGCGCTGCGCTCCGGTGATGTCTGGGTGCAGGGTTCTCGCCAGTTCAAGGACTTCGACGAATACCTGGTGCCGGTCGAGAAGTTCGCCACTTTGAAGCTGGCCAGCGAATTGCCGCTGGCAGTGGCCACCGACTGCGACCAATACCTGCATGACCGGTTGGAATTGTTGGAGGCGCAACTCGCCACAGTCAACCGCATGGCTGCGGCCAACGACTTACCGGATGCCATCATCACCACCGCGTCAGGCCTGAAGATCACGCCGCTGGACGCGGCAGTACCAGACGCCGCGCAAGCCATGATCGACCAGACAGCTATGCTGCTGCCGCACCTCAAAATCACCGAGTTGCTGATGGAGGTCGATGAATGGACGGGCTTCACCCGCCACTTCACACACCTGAAGACCAGCGACACGGCCAAGGACAAAACCTTGCTGTTGACGACGATCCTGGCCGACGCGATCAACCTGGGTCTGACCAAAATGGCCGAGTCCTGCCCTGGCACCACCTACGCCAAGCTGTCTTGGCTGCAAGCCTGGCACATCCGCGATGAAACCTATTCGACGGCGCTGGCCGAGCTGGTGAATGCGCAGTTTCGGCAACCCTTCGCCGGCAACTGGGGTGACGGCACCACGTCATCGTCGGACGGCCAGAACTTCAGAACCGGCAGCAAAGCAGAAAGCACTGGTCATATCAACCCGAAGTATGGAAGCAGTCCAGGACGGACTTTCTACACCCATATCTCCGACCAGTACGCGCCCTTCAGTGCCAAGGTGGTCAACGTGGGCATTCGTGATTCAACTTACGTGCTTGATGGCCTGCTGTACCACGAGTCGGACTTGCGCATCGAGGAACACTACACCGACACGGCAGGCTTCACCGATCACGTGTTTGGCTTGATGCATTTGCTGGGATTTCGCTTCGCGCCGCGTATCCGTGACTTGGGCGAAACCAAGCTATTCATCCCCAAGGGCGATGCCGCCTATGACGCGCTCAAGCCGATGATTAGCAGCGACAGGCTGAACATCAAGCAAATACGCGCCCATTGGGATGAAATTCTGCGGCTGGCCACCTCCATCAAGCAAGGCACGGTAACGGCTTCGCTGATGCTGCGCAAACTCGGCAGCTACCCGCGCCAGAACGGCTTGGCCGTGGCGTTGCGCGAGCTGGGGCGCATCGAGCGCACGCTGTTCATTTTGGATTGGCTGCAAAGCGTGGAGCTGCGCCGCCGCGTCCATGCGGGGCTGAATAAGGGCGAGGCGCGCAACGCGCTGGCCAGGGCGGTCTTCTTCTACCGATTGGGTGAAATCCGCGACCGCAGTTTTGAGCAGCAGCGCTACCGGGCCAGCGGCCTCAATCTGGTGACGGCGGCCATCGTGTTGTGGAACACGGTATATCTGGAGCGTGCCACCAGTGCTTTGCGTGGCAACGGCACGGCGCTGGACGACACATTGTTGCAATATCTGTCGCCGCTGGGGTGGGAGCACATCAACCTGACCGGCGATTACCTATGGCGCAGCAGCGCCAAGGTCGGTGCGGGGAAGTTTAGGCCATTGCGACCGCTGCCACCGGCTTAGCGTGCTTTATTTAATGAGATGGTCACTCCCTCCTTCCCAGTACTATGCTGAGGACAGGCTTTCATTCGGAGAACCATCATGGAAAACATTGCGCTTATTGGTATCGATCTGGGTAAGAACTCTTTCCATATTCATTGTCAGGATCATCGTGGGAAGGCCGTTTACCGTAAAAAATTCACCCGACCAAAGCTAATCGAATTTCTGGCGACATGCCCGGCAACAACCATCGCGATGGAAGCCTGTGGCGGTTCTCACTTTATGGCACGCAAGCTGGCAGAGTTAGGGCATTTTCCAAAGCTGATATCACCGCAATTTGTCCGCCCATTCGTTAAAAGCAACAAAAATGACTTCGTTGATGCTGAAGCTATCTGTGAAGCAGCATCACGTCCATCTATGCGTTTCGTGCAGCCCAGAACCGAATCTCAGCAGGCAATGCGAGCTCTGCATCGTGTCCGTGAATCCCTGGTTCAGGATAAGGTGAAAACAACTAATCAGATGCATGCTTTTCTGCTGGAATTTGGTATCAGCGTTCCGCGAGGTGCTGCCGTTATTAGTCGACTGAGTACCCTTCTTGAGGACAGTAGTTTGCCTCTTTATCTCAGCCAGTTACTGCTGAAATTACAACAGCATTATCACTATCTTGTTGAGCAGATTAAAGATCTGGAATCTCAGTTGAAACGAAAGTTGGACGAAGATGAGGTTGGACAGCGCTTGCTGAGTATTCCCTGCGTTGGAACGCTGACTGCCAGTACTATTTCAACTGAGATTGGCGACGGGAAGCAGTACGCCAGCAGCCGTGACTTTGCGGCGGCAACAGGGCTGGTACCCCGACAGTACAGCACGGGAGGTCGGACGACATTGTTAGGGATTAGCAAGCGGGGCAACAAAAAGATCCGAACTTTGTTGGTTCAGTGTGCCAGGGTATTCATACAAAAACTGGAACACCAGTCTGGCAAGTTGGCCGACTGGGTCAGGGAGTTGTTGTGTCGGAAAAGCAACTTTGTCGTCACCTGTGCTCTGGCAAACAAGCTGGCCAGAATAGCCTGGGCACTGACGGCGCGACAGCAAACTTACGAAGCATAAAGGCAGAAATACACCAGTTTAAACAATCATTCATCTGGTTTTGCGAATACTGATATTGATGATACTAACGGCCCACCGGCCTGTTGAGGAACCTGTAAAACGGAAAGGCTCATTGAAGCCGTATATTTTCTGGAGGTTCATCAGGCGCGGAACTCATCGAGGCGCGGGAATAAAATCCCATTCAGACGCCGGATAGATTCAAGCAAGCCAACTTGTCGTCAAAATCGGTGTTGCAAAAACGGGAGTGACCATAGATTCCGTTTTCTCTATTCGCCCCTTTGTTGAGATATGACCCGCTCCCCGGATCATGGCTTGGCCTTCTTCGCGACCCTGGCTACTGCACGGGCCGCCTTGAGGCACTCATCGAACACTTTCCCCTTTGCGAAGCTGGGTGTTCGGTCGAAAAAGAAGGTGGCTTCTTTCACCCCCAGCGAGACCGCATGAGGGGGAAATTCCTCCTTCTCCAGCGTTGCCTTGATGTGCTTGGCAATGAACTCGCGTGGGTGCATGGATGCCTCCGTTCTTCCAGAAACTGGTCTCATCACACAAACGACAGGCAATAGGAGTCCGTGACCCGCTGTCGGGCCGCTATCGCTTGTGGGATAAAGGCCCCGTTGACGGGGCCAGGAGAGAGCTGTAACCACATGCATTGCACCTGTGGTGGTGGCTTGAGCACTTCACAGTGAGTCAGCCGTTCTTGCTGTCGGTACCGGTGCGCCCTCACGGGCAGACCTACCATTCGAAACGGTCGCCTCTCGGCGAGGGCCTGGGTGGCGCTTCACAGCGGGACCAGGCATCCGCTTAACCCTGCGGTGGGAGATGTGATCACCTCCTTGGGGTGGTCATATCGGTTGGTTGTGGTGGCCGGGTCTGACACCGGCCGAGGTCTAGGGGGCATCCCTACGAATGCCGGTTGGCGCAAAGACCTTCCCATTCACCACAACCGTGGATTGCATTGGTCTCCGGGTCTCTCGTGCGGTACCCCATGGGCCTTGGCTCACCTGCAATGCAATCCCGGTTGTGTCCCGGCCTTTCACCGGGTGGGTGGCTGGGGAGTCAGACCCGCCACTCGCTGTGTTCGCTATCACTTCAACTGTGCTGTCTTTCCAGCTGTCAGCCGGTCACTGCCTTAATTTCCATTCACCTTGGTCGGCATGCATTCCAGCCTTGCCAAGGGAGAGCGGGGAGGTTAGTCAGCCCGGTTGCCGGTGTTATTTCCCCAAGCGGTTTGTTGCCACCGCTGCCAGTGTTGTGCTGGTCCTCCGGCTGGGGTTGTCCATCGTGCGAAATCAATTTGCTAACTATTGGTTAGCATATGCTTGGTTTGCTTTAAGTCAACACCCAAAAGTTAGTTTTTCAATTTTTTAATTCAGGGTCAGTTGGTGCAAGCTGTGGTGACGCAAAGGAAGGGGTAATTTTCGGATCATTGCCCTGCCGCCCGTTGCTCCGAACCACTGGGAGCTGGACCCCAACGATCTCGGGTGTGACGATGGACCTGTACTGAGGGGGCTGTGGGTCGTACCCCGATTCGCATGAGGATTGAATATAACCGACGTGACTGTTATATTTAGGTGGCTAAACCCGTCAAGCCCTCAGGAGTGAATCATGACCGTAGTCACGACCGCCGATACCTTCCAACTGTACGCACTTGCAGCCCGACATGGGCTCAAGCTCCATGGCCCGCTGACTGTCAATGAGCTTGGGCTCGACTATAGGATCGTGATCGCCACCGTCGACGATGGACGTCGGTGGGTGCTGCGCATCCCGCGCCGAGCCGAGGTAAGCGCGAAGGTCGAACCAGAGGCGCGGGTGCTGGCAATGCTCAAGAATCGCCTGCCGTTCGCGGTGCCGGACTGGCGCGTGGCCAACGCCGAGCTCGTTGCCTATCCCATGCTCGAAGACTCGACTGCGATGGTCATCCAGCCTGGTTCGTCCACGCCCGACTGGGTCGTGCCGCAGGACTCGGAGGTCTTCGCGGAGAGCTTCGCGACCGCGCTCGCCGCCCTGCATGCCGTCCCCATTTCCGCCGCCGTGGATGCGGGGATGCTCATCCGTACACCGACGCAGGCCCGTCAGAAGGTGGCCGACGACGTTGACCGCGTCCGACGCGAGTTCGTGGTGAACGACAAGCGCCTCCACCGGTGGCAGCGCTGGCTCGACGACGATTCGTCGTGGCCAGATTTCTCCGTGGTGGTGCATGGCGATCTCTACGTGGGCCATGTGCTCATCGACAACACGGAGCGCGTCAGCGGGATGATCGACTGGAGCGAGGCCCGCGTTGATGACCCTGCCATCGACATGGCCGCGCACCTTATGGTCTTTGGTGAAGAGGGGCTCGCGAAGCTCCTCCTCACGTATGAAGCGGCCGGTGGCCGGGTGTGGCCGCGGCTCGCCCACCACATCGCGGAGCGCCTTGCGTTCGGGGCGGTCACCTACGCACTCTTCGCCCTCGACTCGGGTAACGAAGAGTACCTCGCTGCGGCGAAGGCGCAGCTCGCCGCAGCGGAATGAGCGAACGTCGATATAGCCCGCTCGCGACGCTGTTCGCGGCGACCTTTCTCTTCCGGATCGGCAACGCGGTGGCGGCCCTCGCGCTTCCATGGTTCGTCCTGTCTCATACAAAGAGCGCGGCCTGGGCGGGCGCCACGGCCGCTAGCAGCGTCATCGCGACCATCATCGGCGCGTGGGTTGGTGGTGGCCTCGTCGATCGGTTCGGGCGCGCGCCCGTCGCATTGATCTCGGGTGTGGTGGGCGGCGTGGCCATGGCGAGCATCCCACTGCTCGATGCCGTTGGCGCCCTCTCGAACACTGGGCTGATCGCTTGCGTGGTGCTCGGTGCCGCGTTCGACGCACCCGGTATGGCCGCGCAGGACAGTGAGCTGCCCAAACTCGGCCACGTCGCCGGGCTCTCCGTTGAGCGCGTCTCGTCACTGAAAGCGGTGATCGGGAACGTCGCGATTCTAGGTGGCCCGGCCCTTGGGGGGGCCGCAATCGGCCTGCTTGGCGCTGCGCCAACGCTCGGGCTGACGGCGTTCTGCTCCGTCCTTGCAGGTCTGCTCGGCGCGTGGGTGCTTCCCGCGCGTGCCGCTCGGACGATGACCACGACGGCGACTCTCTCCATGCGCGCCGGCGTCGCTTTTCTCTGGAGCGAACCCCTGCTGCGCCCTCTCTTTGGTATAGTGATGATCTTCGTGGGCATCGTTGGCGCCAACGGCAGCGTCATCATGCCTGCGCTGTTTGTAGATGCAGGACGCCAAGTAGCAGAGCTCGGGCTGTTCTCCTCAATGATGGGGGCTGGTGGTCTCCTTGGCATTGCCATTCATGCGTCGGTCGGCGCCCGGATATCAGCGCAGAACTGGCTGGCGGTGGCATTTTGTGGCTCTGCGGTGGGCTCGCTTCTGCTTTCACAGTTGCCAGGCGTGCCGGTGCTGATGTTGTTGGGCGCGCTCGTGGGACTGCTGACCGGCTCAGTCTCTCCCATTCTCAACGCTGCCATCTACAACCGCACGCCGCCAGAACTTCTCGGCCGGGTACTCGGCACGGTCTCGGCGGTGATGCTGTCAGCCTCGCCCATGGTTATGCTTGCGGCCGGCGCGTTTGTCGACCTTGCTGGTCCGCTCCCTGGCCTCGTTGTATCGGCCGTGTTTGCGGGGCTCGTGGCTCTACTCTCGCTCCGTCTTCAATTTGCTACAATGGCGGCGGCAGCCACAGCCTCCGCCCCAACCCATACAGAAGGTGAACACTGATGCCCCGCCCCAAGCTCAAGTCCGATGACGAGGTACTCGAGGCCGCCACCGTAGTGCTGAAGCGTTGCGGTCCCATAGAGTTCACGCTCAGCGGAGTAGCAAAGGAGGTGGGGCTCTCCCGCGCAGCGTTAATCCAGCGCTTCACCAACCGCGATACGCTGCTGGTGAGGATGATGGAGCGCGGCGTCGAGCAGGTGCGGCATTACCTGAATGCGATACCGATAGGCGCAGGGCCGCAAGGGCTCTGGGAATTTTTGCAGGTGCTCGTTCGGAGCATGAACACTCGCAACGACTTCTCGGTGAACTATCTCATCTCCTGGTACGAGCTCCAGGTGCCGGAGCTACGCACGCTTGCGATCCAGCGGAACCGCGCGGTGGTGGAGGGGATCCGCAAGCGACTGCCCCCAGGTGCTCCTACGGCAGCTGAGTTGCTCCTGCACTCGGTCATCGCTGGCGCGACGATGCAGTGGGCCGTCGATCCGGATGGTGAGCTAGCTGATCATGTGCTGGCTCAGATCGCTGCCATCCTGTGTTTAATGTTTCCCGAACACGACGATTTCCAACTCCTCCAGGCACATGCGTAAACGGAGGTGTGCAGAGTCCCTGCGGCAGGCGACGAACACGACCGTCGTCGATTAGTACCGGTACGGTCGGTGGTATCGAAGTCTTGATCACCACTCAGGTCTACGGCTTACAAATGGTGACCATCCCGATACTTGCGTCAGAGCACCGGGCCGATTCTTTGACAGTGAATCACTCCCGTAAGGTTGTGCCGGTGTGGGTGTCCCGGGTCGAGACGATACTCCGCCAATGCGCCCAGCAAACAACCTGGCCATCGCAGGTGGTGGGGAGCGGTGTGGCGGATGAGTTGGACAAGTTGGTGTAGCAGCACGAGCACGGCGAGATAACATCGCAGGAGTTCGACATGCTCAAGAGACAGCTGATTGCGAATCGCGATGCAGATTCATAACCCGATTGCGGGTTGGCTTCACTCCACCATCACCGAGCAGACTAGCACGGCGGGCTCTGTTGCAAAGATTGGCGGCAGTCAGAGGTAGGCTGTCGCTCTGCGCCGATCAGGCGGCTGCTGCGAAATGGTGGTTGAGCATGCCCATGGCCTCCGTCAGCGCCGAGGGCCCAATGCCAAAAGCTCTCTCCACAAGGCGCACCTCGCCCCTGATGCCGGGCTGCAGGCACCAGGGGCGAGCCTGTCCTTTGCGCAGGGCTCGCATGACTTCGAATCCCTTGATCGTGGCATAGGCCGTGGGGATCGATTTGAAACCGCGCACCGGCTTGATCAGTATCTTGAGCTTTCCGTGATCGGCCTCGATCACGTTATTGAGATACTTCACCTGCCGGTGGGCCGTCTCCCGGTCCAGCTTTCCTTCGCGCTTCAATTCGGTGATCGCTGCACCATAGCTCGGCGCTTTGTCGGTATTGAGCGTGGCAGGCTTTTCCCAGTGCTTCAGGCCTCGCAGGGCCTTGCCCAGGAACCGCTTCGCTGCCTTGGCGCTGCGGGTCGGCGACAGGTAGAAATCGATCGTGTCGCCCCGCTTGTCGACTGCCCGGTACAGGTAGGTCCACTTGCCCCGCACCTTGACGTAGGTTTCATCCAGGCGCCAGCTCGGATCAAAGCCACGCCGCCAGAACCAGCGCAGCCGCTTCTCCATCTCCGGGGCGTAGCACTGGACCCAGCGATAGATCGTCGTATGGTCGACCGAAATGCCGCGTTCCGCCAGCATTTCCTCAAGGTCGCGATAGCTGATCGGATAGCGACAATACCAGCGCACCGCCCACAGGATCACATCACCCTGGAAATGGCGCCACTTGAAATCCGTCATCGTTCCGTCCGTCCAATCTCCGCCAAGCATGCTCAAGCTTCACGATTTTTGCAACAGAGCCCACACGAGTATTGAGCATAGTCGAGATTGGTGCAGATCACTTCTGATATTGAACTGTCAGGAGCTGGCTGCACAACAGCCATTACGCCCAATCAACTGGTGCAGTCGTCTTCTGAAAATGACATTTGGTATCTCTCATAAACGGATGTTTTTGAGAGAACTATCTTCGGCCTTCACACGCACGAAAGGCGGCGAAGCTCCGCCGTTAATCCGTCCGCCGGAGATCTCGCCCAGGCAGGCTGAAGGCCGAGCAAGCCTGACAGGCCCGAAAAGCCCGGCACGGGCGTTGGCGGCGATGACGGCGGCGGCATTATCCAGGGTTGATGATGGAAGTGGAGGATATCGACAACCTCTCGCGCAACCAAGACATCGCGGTCGGACTGCAAGTGATCTTGAAGCCACGGGCCCGTCCCACCCCGACATGGACCTCGATGCCCGAACGGACGTTAGATTTCGAGTTCTAGGCGTTCTGCGATGAAGGTTGGATCCCAGCCGGGATTGAAAGTGTCGACGTGGGTGAATCCGAGCCGCTCGTATAGGCCACGCAGGTTCGGGTGGCAGTCGAGCCGCAGCTTGGCGCACCCCTGCGTTCGCGCGGCATGGCGGCAAGCCTCGATCAGCGCGGAGCTGACACCCCGGCCCGCATGTGTCCGTCGCACCGCGAGCTTGTGCAGATATGCGGCCTCCCCCTTGAGGGCGTCGGGCCAGAACTCGGGATCCTCGGCCGACAAGGTGCAACAGCCGACGATGCCGTCGCTGCAACTCGCGACTAGGAGCTCGGATCTCAGGACGAAGGTCTCCGCGAATGTCCGGTCGATCCGCGCGACGTCCCAGGCGGGCGTTCCCTTGGCGGACATCCACGCCGCAGCGTCGTGCATCAGCCGCACAACCTCGTCGATATCACCCGAGCAGGCGACCCGAACGTTCGGAGGCTCCTCGCTGTCCATTCGCTCCCCTGGCGCGGTATGAACCGCCGCCTCATAGTGCAGTTTGATCCTGACGAGCCCAGCATGTCTGCGCCCACCTTCGCGGAACCTGACCAGGGTCCGCTAGCGGGCGGCCGGAAGGTGAATGCTAGGCATGATCTAACCCTCGGTCTCTGGCGTCGCGACTGCGAAATTTCGCGAGGGTTTCCGAGAAGGTGATTGCGCTTCGCAGATCTCCAGGCGCGTGGGTGCGGACGTAGTCAGCGCCATTGCCGATCGCGTGAAGTTCCGCCGCAAGGCTCGCTGGACCAGATCCTTTACAGGAAGGCCAACGGTGGCGCCCAAGAAGGATTTCCGCGACACCGAGACCAATAGCGGAAGCCCCAACGCCGACTTCAGCTTTTGAAGGTTCGACAGCACGTGCAGCGATGTTTCCGGTGCGGGGCTCAAGAAAAATCCCATCCCCGGATCGAGGATGAGCCGGTCGGCAGCGACCCCGCTCCGTCGCAAGGCGGAAACCCGCGCCTCGAAGAACCGCACAATCTCGTCGAGCGCGTCTTCGGGTCGAAGGTGACCGGTGCGGGTGGCGATGCCATCCCGCTGCGCTGAGTGCATAACCACCAGCCTGCAGTCCGCCTCAGCAATATCGGGATAGAGCGCAGGGTCAGGAAATCCTTGGATATCGTTCAGGTAGCCCACGCCGCGCTTGAGCGCATAGCGCTGGGTTTCCGGTTGGAAGCTGTCGATTGAAACACGGTGCATCTGATCGGACAGGGCGTCTAAGAGCGGCGCAATACGTCTGATCTCATCGGCCGGCGATACAGGCCTCGCGTCCGGATGGCTGGCGGCCGGTCCGACATCCACGACGTCTGATCCGACTCGCAGCATTTCGATCGCCGCGGTGACAGCGCCGGCGGGGTCTAGCCGCCGGCTCTCATCGAAGAAGGAGTCCTCGGTGAGATTCAGAATGCCGAACACCGTCACCATGGCGTCGGCCTCCGCAGCGACTTCCACGATGGGGATCGGGCGAGCAAAAAGGCAGCAATTATGAGCCCCATACCTACAAAGCCCCACGCATCAAGCTTTTGCCCATGAAGCAACCAGGCAATGGCTGTAATTATGACGACGCCGAGTCCCGACCAGACTGCATAAGCAACACCGACAGGGATGGATTTCAGAACCAGAGAAAGAAAATAAAATGCGATGCCATAACCGATTATGACAACGGCGGAAGGGGCAAGCTTAGTAAAGCCCTCGCTAGATTTTAATGCGGATGTTGCGATTACTTCGCCAACTATTGCGATAACAAGAAAAAGCCAGCCTTTCATGATATATCTCCCAATTTGTGTAGGGCTTATTATGCACGCTTAAAAATAATAAAAGCAGACTTGACCTGATAGTTTGGCTGTGAGCAATTATGTGCTTAGTGCATCTAACGCCTGAATTAAGCTGCGCCGCGAAGCGGCGTCGGCTTGAATGAACTGTTAGACATCATTGGCGTGGAGCCGAGCAGACTGGCGGCTTCGTGCTTCACAAAGTAAATGAACGCAGTCAACTGATCAGCGCGTGAGGCCAAGCAATCCATCCCTTGTCCAAGGTAAGCCTGCTGGGCTTCAAGCAGCACGGGCTGATGTTGGACGGGCAGGCGTTCCATTACCCAGTTGGCAGCTACATCCTTCGGCGCGATCTTGCCGGTTGCTGCGCTGTACCAAATGCGAGACAAAGTAAGCACTACATTCCGCTCGTCGCCTGCCCAATCCGGTTGTGAGTTCCATAGTTTCAAGGTGTCGGCCAGTGCTTTGAATAGATCGCTTTCCGGGACTGAGTTGAAGAAATCTTCCGCGGCCGAACCTGCCAAGGCAAGGCTGTGTTGCCTTGCTTTAGTTAGCAGAATAGCCAGATCAACATCGGTTGTCGCGGGCTCGAAGATGCCCGCAAGAATGTCCTTGCGCTGCCACTCCCCGAATTGCAGTTCCCGTCTGGCTGGATAACGCCAAGGAACAACATCGCCGTACACGACGATGGTAACTTCCAAGGCACGGAGAGCTTCACTTTGGCCGGGAGAAGCGGAAACTTCCAGGAAATCTACGAACAGAGCCTGCCGCACAGTCTCATCGAGCTGTGCAGTCACAGTAACCAGCAAATCAATATCACTGCATGGCTTCAGGCCACCGTCGAGTGCAGAGCCGTACAAATGCACGGCCAGCAACGTCGATCCCAGATGATGCTCGATGACGTTGAGTGCCTGTGATAGCTGTACCGAAATCTCGGCGGGCACTGCGTTGCTCATGATGTCTAACTCCCAATTTGTGTAGGGCTTATTATGCACGCTTAAAAATAATAAAAGCAGACTTGACCTGATAGTTTGGCTGTGAGCAATTATGTGCTTAGTGCATCTAACGCCGCTAAGCAGCGGCACATTTTGCGTTTTGAGCGCAGCGAAGCAAAATGTGTCCGATGGCTTGGATGGTTAACCCCTTTGCCAGATTTGATAGCGATAATTTATATTTGAATGAAATTCCTGCTCGAACACCACATTGAACTCTTTGGGGATTTCCGGAAAGAAAACATTGCCCTCTGGCTCGGAATCTATTGTCGAGATATGTAGCGTGTCGGCATGGGCGATCAGACTCTTGTAGATCTCTCCACCACCAGAAACAACAACATGGTTCGTAAGAGTCTTTAGCTCCCTCATTGCTGCTTCTATAGATGGAAACACAACCACATCATCGTTAGTAGCTACCGATCCTGAGCGGCTGACAACTGCATACTTTCTATTTGGGAGAGCCCCCATTGCCTCAAATGTTTTACGGCCGACTAAGAGCCATTGATTGTAAGTTATTGCTTTAAAAAGCAGCTGCTCACCTTTAGCGTTCCACGGGATATCCGAGCCGCAGCCAATAACCCCATTTCTTGCTTTTGCAGCCATTAGTGATATTTTCACGATACTCCTTTGGGTTAACGCCGCCATAAACGGCGACAGGGTGGCGCGCCTATTGCGCATAAAATGGCGAAGCCATGCGCAACAGGCGCGGAATCTCTGGCGTCCGGTTTGATGGCTTTGTTATGCAAAGGACTAGTCTTCAATGACGTGTAAACCACGGCGCTTTAAGTCCTCCAACGAATCCAACATTCCCCTTATTAATTCAACAGGATGCCCCTCCCAGTCTTCAACAACGCCAACAATTCTCAAGGGTTCGCAGGTTCTATAGGACTGTGTTGGATTACCGGGAAATCTTTTGTTCGTAAGATTCGGATCGTCTTCGAACGGTCCTGTTGGCTCAACTATGTATATGTAGCCGCGACCCTCGAGGCCAGACAGTGACATAGCAAGTTCAGCTCCCCAAACTGCTGGCTCCATCAAGGCTGAAAAGTAGATGTGCTTAAGAATACGACCGTCCTCGAAATGAGAGATGAACCCTGTGGTTAGCAAGTCACCAATCGCCAAATTGGCTTTGGTTCCATGATAGAACGGTCCTTGCACCTGCTTGTAATTATCATGAGAGATGGGAATCCAATCTTTTACCATTTTAAGACCCTTAATTGTTGGGATTTGGCTGCATAACTTTGTTTTAGGGCGACTGCCCTGCTGCGTAACATCGTTGCTGCTCCATAACATCAAACATCGACCCACGGCGTAACGCGCTTGCTGCTTGGATGCCCGAGGCATAGACTGTACAAAAAAACAGTCATAACAAGCCATGAAAACCGCCACTGCGCCGTTACCACCGCTGCGTTCGGTCAAGGTTCTGGACCAGTTGCGTGAGCGCATACGCTACTTGCATTACAGCTTACCAACCGAACAGGCTTATGTCCACTGGGTTCGTGCCTTCATCCGTTTCCACGGTGTGCGTCACCCGGCAACCTTGGGCAGCAGCGAAGTCGAGGCATTTCTGTCCTGGCTGGCGAACGAGCGCAAGGTTTCGGTCTCCACGCATCGTCAGGCATTGGCGGCCTTGCTGTTCTTCTACGGCAAGGTGCTGTGCACGGATCTGCCCTGGCTTCAGGAGATCGGAAGACCTCGGCCGTCGCGGCGCTTGCCGGTGGTGCTGACCCCGGATGAAGTGGTTCGCATCCTCGGTTTTCTGGAAGGCGAGCATCGTTTGTTCGCCCAGCTTCTGTATGGAACGGGCATGCGGATCAGTGAGGGTTTGCAACTGCGGGTCAAGGATCTGGATTTCGATCACGGCACGATCATCGTGCGGGAGGGCAAGGGCTCCAAGGATCGGGCCTTGATGTTACCCGAGCTTGGCACCCAGCCTGCGCGAGCAGCTGTCGCGTGCACGGGCATGGTGGCTGAAGGACCAGGCCGAGGGCCGCAGCGGCGTTGCGCTTCCCGACGCCCTTGAGCGGAAGTATCCGCGCGCCGGGCATTCCTGGCCGTGGTTCTGGGTTTTTGCGCAGCACACGCATTCGACCGATCCACGGAGCGGTGTCGTGCGTCGCCATCACATGTATGACCAGACCTTTCAGCGCGCCTTCAAACGTGCCGTAGAACAAGCAGGCATCACGAAGCCCGCCACACCGCACACCCTCCGCCACTCGTTCGCGACGGCCTTGCTCCGCAGCGGTTACGACATTCGAACCGTGCAGGATCTGCTCGGCCATTCCGACGTCTCTACGACGATGATTTACACGCATGTGCTGAAAGTTGGCGGTGCCGGAGTGCGCTCACCGCTTGATGCGCTGCCGCCCCTCACTAGTGAGAGGTAGGGCAGCGCAAGTCAATCCTGGCGGATTCACTACCCCTGCGCGAAGGCCATCGGTGCCGCATCGAACGGCCGGTTGCGGAAAGTCCTCCCTGCGTCCGCTGATGGCCGGCAGCAGCCCGTCGTTGCCTGATGGATCCAACCCCTCCGCTGCTATAGTGCAGTCGGCTTCTGACGTTCAGTGCAGCCGTCTTCTGAAAACGACACCACCCTGCCCTTTCCCTGGCGTTTTTTGTCGCGTGTTTTAGTTGCATGAAATAGAATACTTGCGACTAGAACCGGAGACATTACGCCATGAAAGACAAGAGCGCCGCCTGTCGTTTTCAGAAGGCGACTGCACGAAATATCAGGAGTCGGCTGCACTGCCAGAACTGGCCGCCTGCAAGGCAGCGTAGAGAGCGGTTTTTCCTACCTTGAGGCGTGCGGCGGCCTCGCGGACATTCAAGCCGTTGGCGACAAGCTCCCGCGCTCGTTGCAACTTGTCGGCAGTGACAACCGGCTTGCGTCCGCCTTTGCGCCCGCGTGCGGCGGCAGCGGTCAACCCGGCCTTGGTGCGCTCGCGGATCAGGTCGCGCTCGAACTGGCCCAGCGCACCGAACACATGGAAGATGAGCCGTCCGCCCGGCGTGGTGGTGTCGATGTTTTCAGTCAACGAGCGGAAGCCGACGCCCCGTGCTTCCAGCTTGCCGACCGTCTCAATCAGGTGCGGCAGGGAGCGGCCAAGCCGATCCAGCCGCCAGACGACCAGCACATCGCCATCGCGCAGATAAGCCAGCGCATCGGCCAAGCCGGGCCGGTCTGCCTTGGCCCCGGATGCCGTGTCCTCGAAAACCCGTTCGCAGCCTGCATTGCGCAGCGCATCCGTCTGCAAGGCGGTGTCCTGTTCCGCCGTCGATACCCGCGCATAGCCGATGAGTGCCATTTCCGCCCATTTGTCCGTTATACCGTCCGCCTATCTTATTGTCCGTCATCCCGTTGCGCAAGATGTTTTCGGACAGGCGTCCGGTTTGGCCGCCTAATGATCGTTTGGCGGACAAGGCGACTGGCATCAGCCGAACAGCTCGCTATGGGGTTCTAGGGATTTTCCCCTCTAAAAAGACATAATCCTCTGTAGACCACACCAATAAATGGCTGCGGAGGTGGGTTACTACTTATAAGTGTGGCAAATTAGGTAAATATCGTACATTTAATACGGAACAGCCCTGATATGGCCATCAAAAACGAAATTACTATTCTCACGAGAGCAGAACAGGCAGATCTTTATTCCCCACCCATTTTTTCAATCGAAGAACAACGTCTGTACTTTTCTCTGAACGATGCGGAATTGGCAGTTTTTCGGTCAATTCGTCTCAGAGCTCATAGATGTTACTTTGTCGCGATTTTGGGATACTTCAAATCAAAGCCCGTCATCCTAGATATCGCTTACTCGCAGGTTTCTAAGGATTTAATGTTGATCAGTAAAGAGCTGCTTGGCGGCAAGGGGCTCAGACCATTCACTCCCTCACAAAAACAAAAAGATCGACTCTACGCAAAAGTATTAGACCTTGCTGGTTATCACAAATGGGACGAAAGTCAGCACTTCAATTCTCTTTTCGACCACCTTGTTCAGGTGGGCAATGCCTGGCTGGAGCCGCGTTACCTCTTTGATACTGCTATTGAATTCCTAACCAGTCACAGCATTGCTATCCCTAGGTACACCGTACTCCAGAGACTGATAAGCAGAGCGATGCAGCAGGTCAGAAAAGACCTGGCGCACCAACTTAATCAACTCACCAGTCCTGAACTTCACGTCTTTCTGGACAGCATAACAGCCATTGATGACGGACTAAGCCTGAACCAGCTCAGAGGCGGTGCAAAAAGTCTGACCGTACCTGAACTTAAAAAAGAGCTTGCCCTTTATCATCAGTTAGCGCCATGGCGCACGCAAATCAATGGCGTTATCGATGGGCTTAATCTGTCTCTTAAAAATCGACAACACTTCGGTGAGCTCATCAACTATTACGGTAGTAAACTCAAACGATTCAAACGCGCACAGCAGCATCTATGGTTGCTATGTCACCTGACAGAGCGGATACAACTGGCACTGGAACGGTTAACTGATGGGTTCATTTACCATATCCGCAAGCAACAAGAAGCTGCCAACACCTTTGCACAACAAGCAGTGTTCCTGTCCTGGCAGTCAGCCGCGGACAATGTCACGAAAGCGGCAGAGTTACTGCATCTGTTTGTGGATGAGAACATTGATGATAATCAACCCTTCTCAGTAGTCAGACAACAGGCATTGAAGGTCATGAATGACAGGGATATCCAGACCCTCTGCCTTTACCTGAAAAAACAGAAACGGACCGTGGAAGAGTACCAGTGGCAACATTACGATGAACAATGCAATCTCCTGGAGCAACTGTTAAGGCAGGTGTTCTTGTGCCTTGAATGTGAGGCCGGTAAAGGCTCAGAAGCCGTCGTCGCCCAACTTCAACAGATGCAGACGGAAATCGCATTCGGTGGACCACTGAAGACGATGGATACGTCGCTCATCCCGAAAAAGCACCTCCCATGGTTGGTTAAACAGGATAACGTTAACCCGCAACGTTACGAATGGCTGCTCTACCGGCAGTTAACCTCACGACTGAATGGACGCATTTATTTGCCAAATGTTACCAAATACCGCGCACTGGAAGACGACCTGATCCCCCAGACATCGCAGGATACCTTGCTGGCCTCATCAACACTGGACAGACTAAAACAGCCCGCAGAGTTATTGTTACAGGAGAAACAACACCGGCTGGAAAGTGCACTCAAAGACGTTGCTCTCCATATTGATGAGGGAGACAATCGAAATGTGATCATGAAAAATCGTACCGGTACCCGCTGGCGTCTGCCGACCAAAAGCGCTACATCTCTGGTCAACAATCCCTTTTTTAAGCGAATGCAACCGGTCGGTATCGCGGATGTACTGCGGTATGTAGAGCGCGAAACCGGGTTCATGAAATGTCTGACTCATGTACTTCCGATACAAAAACAAGGGTTCACTCATCAGGATGATTTACTGGCCATTCTGATTGCCAACGCCACTCACCGTGGTGTGTATGGCATGGCGCAGATCTCCGATCGAAGCTATGAACACCTGAGTACGGTGCAGGCCAACTATATCCGGCCTGAAACGCTGCATGACGCCAGCGACGTGATCAATAATGCGGTTGCAGCGCTACCCATCTTCCGCCACTACCATATTCAGGAGGACCAGCTGCACGCCAGTGCGGATGGTCAGAAATTCGAAACCCATCTGGAAACCTTTAAAACCCGGTACTCCTCTAAGTATTTCGGCACCAACAAAGGGATCACGGCCATGACACTGGTGGCCAACCACAGCGCCCTCAATGCTCGGATCATCGGTTCCAACGAGCACGAATCACACTATATTTATGACCTGTTACAATCCAACAGCAGTGAAATCAAACCTGACGTACTCTCGACAGATACACACGGTGTCAATCATGTTAACTTCGCCTTACTGGATCTATGCGGTTACAGTTTTGCACCGCGATACGCGCAGTTCAGTAGTGTCATCAATGATCTGTTTGCCGTAACTGAAAATGAACACGGCGGCACCAACCTTGCCCTGAAAAAGCCCATCAGGACGAATGTCATCGAAACGGGATGGCAGGATATTAGGCGCATTGTTCTGTCACTTCAGACAAAGCGAACGACACAGGCAATGCTGGTAAGAAAGTTGTCTGGTTATCCTTCGGGGCACCCGACATTACAGGCGCTGACGGAGTATAATCGACTGGTCAAAGCGCAATATTTACTGGATTACATAGACAATGCCAGTTTGCGGCAGTACGTTCAGCGTGCCCTTAACCGGGGAGAAGCGTGGCACTTCCTGAGACGGGCTATTGCGTCGGTGAATGGCGATCAGTTCCGAGGCAAAAACGAGAGTGAAATCGCTATCTGGAATGAATGTGCAAGATTGCTTGCCAACGCGATCATCTACTTCAACTCCGCGATACTGAGTCATCTGCTGGGACACTTTGAAGCGAGAGGAGATGAAGAGAAAGCGGGTATCACTCGTGCTGTTTCGCCCGTTGCGTGGCAAAATATCAACTTAAGCGGAACGTATAACTTCACTAATACTGGGAAATTGCCCAATATTGGCGAAATAACAAGGCCGATAGTGGATGATTAGGCTCCAAGCTGAAAGTAAACCACCTCCGCAGCCATTTATTGGTGTGGTCTACAGAGGATTATGTCTTTTTAGAGGGGAAAATCCCTAGAACCCCGTTATGGCCAGGGCTTCATCACGATCCAGATTCAAGCCGAACCCTCTCTTATAAGCGGCTTCAAGGTGTGGCCAGTTCATAGCCTGGTCAGTGTTTACAACGTGAACCCCGTCGCTATCGCTTGGCTCGTCTTGTTCAACGGCGCGAATATAAATATGGCTTCCCTCTAACTCTGATTCGTATTGACGGGAAACATGGACAGCCACTTTCAGGGCTTCCACTGGTTCATAACGCTTGGCGTCTTCCAGGTCGCCAAATTCTTGCCCGTCCCAAAAACGTCCTTGGTCATCACGCAGAATACCGAGTTTTTGATTGTCTTCTGAATTAGACAGGGCGGTATCAATTTCACGCTCGAATTTATCCGTAATTACCGGCCCGGTGTTTTCTTCTACTTTATCCACGGTCGCCACCTTATTAAGAGTTGCTTCAACTTGTTCCCGTACAACCTCAAGCCCTCTTGACTGGCCAAGGTCATTAAAATCCGAAAAGCCTTTTTCAATCTCTTGATTATTGAAAATAGGGGTTTGAGCAATGCCATTTGTTATGGTGGCTGCTTGCTCGGCTTTTTCCTTACCCTTGTTTGCTGTGTTTTTACGGTGATCACAACCATTTAAGTTGGAAACTGGCAGATCAAAGTATTCAATGAGTTAACGATACCAAATGTGACATTTAAGTTGGAAACTCAAAAGTAATACTACATCTGCTCCGTGAGCAAACAGGACATTTAAGTTGGAAAACAGGCTCTATTTGACGTGATGGGGAGGGTGCGAACAAATCCTTGACACGAGATCATCAGATTTTCTTAGTACCATGGATGAGAACCAACGTGAGCCATCAACTGACCTTCGCTGACTACGAGTTCAATGGCAAACACCGCCAGACCCGCAAAGAAATCCCCCTCTTGTTCGGATCTCCCTAATTTATCAAAGGCTATGCACATACACATTTTCAAGAATATTTGTCGCGTGAAAAATAAAAATCACTGGCGATAGATTTAAAATTACTACCGTTAGTACTGCCCCATAGACAGCATCATTTATTATTACCCTGGATGGACATATATTTTTCATCTAATTGTGCAGAGAATCCAACTATTAATGATTTCAGCCCGAAATGGAAGGCCGTTTCAGCAGTGGTTCTCGTCTGAACATTAAATGCCTCCTGTAATAATGGTGGCACAGCGTCCATCACTGTATTGTATTCTGTCGGGTTTGTGGCTTGCTCTTCCAATACTGCACCCAGCGTAAAATGGCTGATAGATTGCAGAATGAAAAGAGCCTCCTCGACCGAAAACCCTGCATCGCATAGACAGCGTAGTTGCGCCTCTGCTTGTTCAAACTGGGGGGGCGTAGGAGAGGTCCCTATATGCAATCGGGCTCCATCACGATGGACCAATAATGCTTTACGGAAACTCAGAGCATTTTCCTGGAGAAACTGCTGCCAACTCTCAGTCGGTAACGGTACTGAACGGGTGTGATGCTTCACCAGTATTGCCTCTGAAAGCATGTTCATAAGGGTCTGCTTGTTGCGCACGTGCCAATACAGAGTCGGTTGCTCAATTTTGAGGGACTGCGCCAGCTTACGCGTAGTCAGGCCCTCTAGCCCCTCTCTGTCCAGCAGGGTGAGCGCCATTGAAATTACGTCGTCCAAGCTTAGTCGTGCCATCACTATCTCCTTTCGCTGTTGACAATCTATCACTGATAGAGTTACTTTTCAAACCTTATCACCGATAGAGAGCGTTAACTATGAACCGCACTGTGATGATGGCACTGGTCATCATTTTTTTAGATGCCATGGGGATTGGCATAATTATGCCTGTCTTACCGGCGTTATTACGGGAGTTTGTTGGAAAGGCTAATGTTGCGGAGAACTACGGTGTTTTATTGGCGCTGTATGCAATGATGCAAGTGATTTTTGCCCCTCTTCTCGGCCGCTGGTCAGATCGCATAGGTCGTCGCCCTGTATTATTACTTTCACTTTTAGGTGCAACACTGGACTACGCATTAATGGCAACAGCCAGCGTAGTGTGGGTGTTGTATCTGGGACGCTTAATTGCTGGTATTACCGGTGCGACTGGAGCTGTTGCAGCCTCAACAATTGCCGATGTCACACCTGAGGAATCCAGGACACATTGGTTTGGTATGATGGGTGCCTGTTTTGGTGGCGGTATGATTGCTGGACCAGTCATTGGTGGTTTTGCAGGTCAACTTTCGGTACAGGCACCGTTTATGTTCGCTGCTGCTATTAACGGGCTGGCATTTCTGGTCTCCCTATTCATTTTACATGAGACCCATAATGCTAATCAGGTTAGTGACGAGATAAAGAATGAAACAATCAATGAAACCACATCCTCCATACGCGAGATGATCTCCCCATTATCGGGATTGCTAGTTGTCTTTTTCATCATTCAATTGATTGGCCAAATCCCTGCAACATTATGGGTTTTATTCGGAGAAGAGCGCTTCGTATGGGATGGCGTAATGGTCGGTGTTTCATTGGCTGTGTTTGGGCTTACACACGCACTGTTTCAAGGACTTGCTGCTGGTTTTATCGCTAAACATTTGGGAGATCAGAAAGCTATCGTGGTTGGCATCTTGGCTGATGGCTGTGGCCTACTTTTATTGGCAGTCATTACGCAAAGCTGGATGGTTTGGCCAGTTGTGCTGTTACTCGCTTGTGGTGGCATAACTCTTCCCGCTTTGCAGGGAATTATATCTGTTCGTGTCGGTCAGGTAGCACAAGGACAATTGCAAGGGTTGCTGACCAGTTTGACACACCTCACGGGTGTAATCGGTCCACTTATTTTTGCATTTTTGTATAGTGCAACCCACGAATCTTGGAATGGTTGGGTGTGGATAGTTGGATGCGGATTGTATGTAGTTGCACTGACTATACTGAGGTTTTTCTATCCCGGCAGGGCTGCCCACCCGAAAAATCAGAGCAATTCACAGCCATTTCTTTAAATGGTAATGGTAACTGTATGCCCCCAATTCCTAGACGTGAAACCGACCGTTGCACAGCATCAGAAATTGTGAATGTAGCACATTGGACTACTACGAGAACCTACAATGCAAGCCATACTATTTGAGTAGTATTAACGCTACTCCATAACGACTGTCGCCATACTGAAAGTATGGTAAACAGAATAAAGAACTGTCTTCCACAATTGCAAGCCACCATGCCAATCTGTCAGCGCATAATGCTTTTTTATGTTAAATGGCAGTGCGAGAAGTGAGCTATGATGCGGCTTTCAGCTAGGTATCAGATGGCGACAATCTCGCCAATGCTGCGTTTAAAGTCGGCCTAGACACACCAAAGTGTTTTGCAACTTCAGCTTTCGTTATCTCTACATCCGACAGCATGGCCCTTGCCTTCCTGGCGTCTTCATCTGACATGGCCAAGGGTCGCCCACCGCGTCGCCCTCTTGCCCTTGCTGCCTCCAACCCGGCCCGTGTGCGCTCTTGCAGTCGTGCGCGTTCGTATTCAGCCAAGGCCGCAAACACATGGAACACTAGAGCCCCGTTCGCCGTTGTGGTGTCTATGTCTGATTGGGTTAGGGAGCGGAACCCGATCCCCTGGCGCTTCAACGAGCTGACTATCTCGATCAGGTCTTTGATGCTCCTTCCCAGTCGGTCTAAGTGCCACACAATCAACGTATCCCCTTCCCTCAAGGTATCTAGGCACCGTTCAAGCTCTGGGCGTTCTGTGCTGGCCCCTGATAGCTTCTCAACGTAAACGCGCTGACACCCGGCCTTGTCCAGGGCGTCCAGTTGCAGCGCCGTTTCTTGCTTGTCCCTTGATACCCTGGCGTAACCTATCAGCATGTAACCTCCAAAAAACGCGCCTTTTCTTTCCTTGATATTTTGACGGGTTATTTTACGTGAAAAGCGGCAGGATCGGGGAGGTGGCTGTCATTTTCAGAAGACGACTGCACCAGTTGATTGGGCGTAATGGCTGTTGTGCAGCCAGCTCCTGACAGTTCAATATCAGAAGTGATCTGCACCAATCTCGACTATGCTCAATACTCGTGTGCACCAAAGCGAGGTGAGCATGGCGACGGAGGCTCTGTTGCAAAGATTGGCGGCAGTCAGAGGTAGGCTGTCGCTCTGCGCCGATCAGGCGGCTGCTGCGAAATGGTGGTTGAGCATGCCCATGGCCTCCGTCAGCGCCGAGGGCCCAATGCCAAAAGCTCTCTCCACAAGGCGCACCTCGCCCCTGATGCCGGGCTGCAGGCACCAGGGGCGAGCCTGTCCTTTGCGCAGGGCTCGCATGACTTCGAATCCCTTGATCGTGGCATAGGCCGTGGGGATCGATTTGAAACCGCGCACCGGCTTGATCAGTATCTTGAGCTTTCCGTGATCGGCCTCGATCACGTTATTGAGATACTTCACCTGCCGGTGGGCCGTCTCCCGGTCCAGCTTTCCTTCGCGCTTCAATTCGGTGATCGCTGCACCATAGCTCGGCGCTTTGTCGGTATTGAGCGTGGCAGGCTTTTCCCAGTGCTTCAGGCCTCGCAGGGCCTTGCCCAGGAACCGCTTCGCTGCCTTGGCGCTGCGGGTCGGCGACAGGTAGAAATCGATCGTGTCGCCCCGCTTGTCGACTGCCCGGTACAGGTAGGTCCACTTGCCCCGCACCTTGACGTAGGTTTCATCCAGGCGCCAGCTCGGATCAAAGCCACGCCGCCAGAACCAGCGCAGCCGCTTCTCCATCTCCGGGGCGTAGCACTGGACCCAGCGATAGATCGTCGTATGGTCGACCGAAATGCCGCGTTCCGCCAGCATTTCCTCAAGGTCGCGATAGCTGATCGGATAGCGACAATACCAGCGCACCGCCCACAGGATCACATCACCCTGGAAATGGCGCCACTTGAAATCCGTCATCGTTCCGTCCGTCCAATCTCCGCCAAGCATGCTCAAGCTTCACGATTTTTGCAACAGAGCCCACACGAGTATTGAGCATAGTCGAGATTGGTGCAGATCACTTCTGATATTGAACTGTCAGGAGCTGGCTGCACAACAGCCATTACGCCCAATCAACTGGTGCAGTCGTCTTCTGAAAATGACATTTGGTATCTCTCATAAACGGATGTTTTTGAGAGAACTATCTTCGGCCTTCACACGCACGAAAGGCGGCGAAGCTCCGCCGTTAATCCGTCCGCCGGAGATCTCGCCCAGGCAGGCTGAAGGCCGAGCAAGCCTGACAGGCCCGAAAAGCCCGGCACGGGCGTCGGCGGCGATGACGGCGGCGGCATTATCCAGGGTTGATGATGGAAGTGGAGGATATCGACAACCTCTCGCGCAACCAAGACATCGCGGTCGGACTGCAAGTGATCTTGAAGCCACGGGCCCGTCCCACCCCGACATGGACCTCGATGCCCGAACGGACGTTAGATTTCGAGTTCTAGGCGTTCTGCGATGAAGGTTGGATCCCAGCCGGGATTGAAAGTGTCGACGTGGGTGAATCCGAGCCGCTCGTATAGGCCACGCAGGTTCGGGTGGCAGTCGAGCCGCAGCTTGGCGCACCCCTGCGTTCGCGCGGCATGGCGGCAAGCCTCGATCAGCGCGGAGCTGACACCCCGGCCCGCATGTGTCCGTCGCACCGCGAGCTTGTGCAGATATGCGGCCTCCCCTTGAGGGCGTCGGGCCAGAACTCGGGATCCTCGGCCGACAAGGTGCAACAGCCGACGATGCCGTCGCTGCAACTCGCGACTAGGAGCTCGGATCTCAGGACGAAGGTCTCCGCGAATGTCCGGTCGATCCGCGCGACGTCCCAGGCGGGCGTTCCCTTGGCGGACATCCACGCCGCAGCGTCGTGCATCAGCCGCACAACCTCGTCGATATCACCCGAGCAGGCGACCCGAACGTTCGGAGGCTCCTCGCTGTCCATTCGCTCCCCTGGCGCGGTATGAACCGCCGCCTCATAGTGCAGTTTGATCCTGACGAGCCCAGCATGTCTGCGCCCACCTTCGCGGAACCTGACCAGGGTCCGCTAGCGGGCGGCCGGAAGGTGAATGCTAGGCATGATCTAACCCTCGGTCTCTGGCGTCGCGACTGCGAAATTTCGCGAGGGTTTCCGAGAAGGTGATTGCGCTTCGCAGATCTCCAGGCGCGTGGGTGCGGACGTAGTCAGCGCCATTGCCGATCGCGTGAAGTTCCGCCGCAAGGCTCGCTGGACCCAGATCCTTTACAGGAAGGCCAACGGTGGCGCCCAAGAAGGATTTCCGCGACACCGAGACCAATAGCGGAAGCCCCAACGCCGACTTCAGCTTTTGAAGGTTCGACAGCACGTGCAGCGATGTTTCCGGTGCGGGGCTCAAGAAAAATCCCATCCCCGGATCGAGGATGAGCCGGTCGGCAGCGACCCCGCTCCGTCGCAAGGCGGAAACCCGCGCCTCGAAGAACCGCACAATCTCGTCGAGCGCGTCTTCGGGTCGAAGGTGACCGGTGCGGGTGGCGATGCCATCCCGCTGCGCTGAGTGCATAACCACCAGCCTGCAGTCCGCCTCAGCAATATCGGGATAGAGCGCAGGGTCAGGAAATCCTTGGATATCGTTCAGGTAGCCCACGCCGCGCTTGAGCGCATAGCGCTGGGTTTCCGGTTGGAAGCTGTCGATTGAAACACGGTGCATCTGATCGGACAGGGCGTCTAAGAGCGGCGCAATACGTCTGATCTCATCGGCCGGCGATACAGGCCTCGCGTCCGGATGGCTGGCGGCCGGTCCGACATCCACGACGTCTGATCCGACTCGCAGCATTTCGATCGCCGCGGTGACAGCGCCGGCGGGGTCCAGCCGCCGGCTCTCATCGAAGAAGGAGTCCTCGGTGAGATTCAGAATGCCGAACACCGTCACCATGGCGTCGGCCTCCGCAGCGACTTCCACGATGGGGATCGGGCGAGCAAAAAGGCAGCAATTATGAGCCCCATACCTACAAAGCCCCACGCATCAAGCTTTTGCCCATGAAGCAACCAGGCAATGGCTGTAATTATGACGACGCCGAGTCCCGACCAGACTGCATAAGCAACACCGACAGGGATGGATTTCAGAACCAGAGAAAGAAAATAAAATGCGATGCCATAACCGATTATGACAACGGCGGAAGGGGCAAGCTTAGTAAAGCCCTCGCTAGATTTTAATGCGGATGTTGCGATTACTTCGCCAACTATTGCGATAACAAGAAAAAGCCAGCCTTTCATGATATATCTCCCAATTTGTGTAGGGCTTATTATGCACGCTTAAAAATAATAAAAGCAGACTTGACCTGATAGTTTGGCTGTGAGCAATTATGTGCTTAGTGCATCTAACGCTTGAGTTAGACATTATTTGCCGACTACCTTGGTGATCTCGCCTTTCACGTAGTGAACAAATTCTTCCAACTGATCTGCGCGCGAGGCCAAGCGATCTTCTTCTTGTCCAAGATAAGCCTGTCTAGCTTCAAGTATGACGGGCTGATACTGGGCCGGCAGGCGCTCCATTGCCCAGTCGGCAGCGACATCCTTCGGCGCGATTTTGCCGGTTACTGCGCTGTACCAAATGCGGGACAACGTAAGCACTACATTTCGCTCATCGCCAGCCCAGTCGGGCGGCGAGTTCCATAGCGTTAAGGTTTCATTTAGCGCCTCAAATAGATCCTGTTCAGGAACCGGATCAAAGAGTTCCTCCGCCGCTGGACCTACCAAGGCAACGCTATGTTCTCTTGCTTTTGTCAGCAAGATAGCCAGATCAATGTCGATCGTGGCTGGCTCGAAGATACCTGCAAGAATGTCATTGCGCTGCCATTCTCCAAATTGCAGTTCGCGCTTAGCTGGATAACGCCACGGAATGATGTCGTCGTGCACAACAATGGTGACTTCTACAGCGCGGAGAATCTCGCTCTCTCCAGGGGAAGCCGAAGTTTCCAAAAGGTCGTTGATCAAAGCTCGCCGCGTTGTTTCATCAAGCCTTACGGTCACCGTAACCAGCAAATCAATATCACTGTGTGGCTTCAGGCCGCCATCCACTGCGGAGCCGTACAAATGTACGGCCAGCAACGTCGGTTCGAGATGGCGCTCGATGACGCCAACTACCTCTGATAGTTGAGTCGATACTTCGGCGATCACCGCTTCCCTCATGATGTTTAACGTTTGACATGAGGGGCGGCCAAGGGCGCCAGCCCTTGGACGTCCCCCTCGATGGAAGGGTTAGGCATCACTGCGTGTTCGCTCGAATGCCTGGCGTGTTTGAACCATGTACACGGCTGGACCATCTGGGGTGGTTACGGTACCTTGCCTCTCAAACCCCGCTTTCTCGTAGCATCGGATCGCTCGCAAGTTGCTCGGCGACGGGTCCGTTTGGATCTTGGTGACCTCGGGATCATTGAACAGCAACTCAACCAGAGCTCGAACCAGCTTGGTTCCCAAGCCTTTGCCCAGTTGTGATGCATTCGCCAGTGACTGGTCTATTCCGCGTACTCCTGGATCGGTTTCTTCTTCCCACCATCCGTCCCCGCTTCCAAGAGCAACGTACGACTGGGCATACCCAATCGGCTCTCCATTCAGCATTGCAATGTATGGAGTGACGGACTCTTGCGCTAAAACGCTTGGCAAGTACTGTTCCTGTACGTCAGCAAGTGTCGGGCGTGCTTCTTCTCCGCCCCACCACTCGACGATATGAGATCGATTTAGCCACTCATAGAGCATCGCAAGGTCATGCTCAGTCATGAGGCGCAGTGTGACGGAATCGTTGCTGTTGGTCACGATGCTGTACTTTGTGATGCCTAACTTTGTTTTAGGGCGACTGCCCTGTCCCGTACTTACCATAGTTGCTGCTCCATAACATCAAACATCGACCCACGGCGTAACGCGCTTGCTGCTTGGATGCCCGAGGCATAGACTGTACAAAAAAACAGTCATAACAAGCCATGAAAACCGCCACTGCGCCGTTACCACCGCTGCGTTCGGTCAAGGTTCTGGACCAGTTGCGTGAGCGCATACGCTACTTGCATTACAGTTTACGAACCGAACAGGCTTATGTCAACTGGGTTCGTGCCTTCATCCGTTTCCACGGTGTGCGTCACCCGGCAACCTTGGGCAGCAGCGAAGTCGAGGCATTTCTGTCCTGGCTGGCGAACGAGCGCAAGGTTTCGGTCTCCACGCATCGTCAGGCATTGGCGGCCTTGCTGTTCTTCTACGGCAAGGTGCTGTGCACGGATCTGCCCTGGCTTCAGGAGATCGGAAGACCTCGGCCGTCGCGGCGCTTGCCGGTGGTGCTGACCCCGGATGAAGTGGTTCGCATCCTCGGTTTTCTGGAAGGCGAGCATCGTTTGTTCGCCCAGCTTCTGTATGGAACGGGCATGCGGATCAGTGAGGGTTTGCAACTGCGGGTCAAGGATCTGGATTTCGATCACGGCACGATCATCGTGCGGGAGGGCAAGGGCTCCAAGGATCGGGCCTTGATGTTACCCGAGAGCTTGGCACCCAGCCTGCGCGAGCAGCTGTCGCGTGCACGGGCATGGTGGCTGAAGGACCAGGCCGAGGCCGCAGCGGCGTTGCGCTTCCCGACGCCCTTGAGCGGAAGTATCCGCGCGCCGGGCATTCCTGGCCGTGGTTCTGGGTTTTTGCGCAGCACACGCATTCGACCGATCCACGGAGCGGTGTCGTGCGTCGCCATCACATGTATGACCAGACCTTTCAGCGCGCCTTCAGACGTGCCGTAGAACAAGCAGGCATCACGAAGCCCGCCACACCGCACACCCTCCGCCACTCGTTCGCGACGGCCTTGCTCCGCAGCGGTTACGACATTCGAACCGTGCAGGATCTGCTCGGCCATTCCGACGTCTCTACGACGATGATTTACACGCATGTGCTGAAAGTTGGCGGTGCCGGAGTGCGCTCACCGCTTGATGCGCTGCCGCCCCTCACTAGTGAGAGGTAGGGCAGCGCAAGTCAATCCTGGCGGATTCACTACCCCTGCGCGAAGGCCATCGGTGCCGCATCGAACGGCCGGTTGCGGAAAGTCCTCCCTGCGTCCGCTGATGGCCGGCAGCAGCCCGTCGTTGCCTGATGGATCCAACCCCTCCGCTGCTATAGTGCAGTCGGCTTCTGACGTTCAGTGCAGCCGTCTTCTGAAAACGACAGCAACCCTGAAAAAAATTCTCAAAAAACCGTTCAGTTAACTGGTTGATGAAATCAGCGTTCAGAACCATACTCTTTCATTCAATTAAATGAACGATTCAGGGTTATCTGATGATTTTTGGGTACTGCCGGATCAGCACCAAAGGGCAAAGTTTTGACCTGCAGGAAGACGCGCTCAAAAACGCCGGTTGTGAACGTGTTTTTAGAGATATCGCTTCCGGCGCAAAAACCAAAAGACCTGGCCTTGATGATTTACTTGGTCAGCTCAGAGCTGGCGACATCATCGTGGTATATAAACTGGACCGGCTCGGACGGTCGTTACAGCATTTGGTGCATTTGATGAACCAATTGACCGAACAGCAGATTGGCCTTCGCAGTCTTAACGACCCAGTGGATACCACCACGCCACAAGGGCGTCTCATCACGAATGTGTTTGCCTCCATCGCTGAATTTGAACGGGATTTGATTAGGGAGCGCACAAAAGCAGGATTGGCTTCGGCTCGGGCACGCGGACGCAACGGAGGGCGACCAGCAGGACTTAGCAAAGACGCCCAAAATGTGGCAATAGCGGCAGAAGCATTATACAAGCAAGGCAGTCTCAGTGCGCAGCAAATTGCCGCACAGCTCAATATCTCCAAGACCACTCTTTATAAATACCTACGACTTCAGGGAGTTGGTATTGGCAGTGTTGGGCTCAGGTGATGCCATGAACTCAGCGAAGCGCGGCATTGCACAGGAAGTTTTGATTGATCTCTACCATCGATTGGAAGGCTTACCGCCGCGCTGTGCTCAGCGACGTGACATCATTGCACAGGCCACAGCCCTCTACGGCATTTCAGAAAGTTCCTTGTACCGACACTTACGCAATTTGTACCAGCCAAAATCCATCCGCCGCAGCGATGCGGGTAAACCCAGAGCCATTCCGCAGGCTGAACTGGAACAGTATTGCGAAATCATTGCGGCGCTGAAGATCCGTACGATGAATAAAAATGGCCGTCATCTTTCAACAGCCAATGCGATTGCACTGCTGGAGCGCACAGGTGTTGGCTCGGATTATGGGTTCATCAAAGTGCCGGTTGGACGATTGAACAAAGCAACCGTCAATCGTTACCTGCAGCAATGGGGTTTTAATCCGAAACAAGTACTCAGAGATACGCCTGCGGTCCGGTTCCAAGCCACATATAGCAATGAATGCTGGCAATTCGATCTAAGCCCATCTGATTTGAAGCATGTGCAGGAACCGCTCTGGTTTGATCCACAAAAAGGCAGGCCGCTGCTGATGCTCTACAGCGTGGTCGATGACCGCAGCGGGGTTTGCTATCAGGAATATCGGAACGTCTATGGCGAGGATACGCCAGCGGCCTTACTGTTTTTGTTCAATGCCATGAGTGCGAAGTCTGACAGCGAGTTTCCATTCCGTGGTATCCCGAAAACCATCTATCTGGATAATGGTCCCATCGCTAAAAGCCGTGTATTTCGCAATGTCATGGTATTTTTGGGCGTTGAGCTGAAAGTCCATGAACCTGCAAGCGCCACTGACAGGCGCAAAACTGCCCGTTCAAAAGGCAAAGTCGAGCGAGCCTTTCGGACAGTCAAAGAATGCCATGAAGTGCTCTATCACCTGCGGGAACCCAAAAATGAGGTCGAAGCCAATGACATGCTGCGGGAATACCTAAAGCAATATAACGACCACTCGCACCGTTTAGAGACTCATTCCCGCATGGAGGACTGGCAACTCAATATTCCGCCTTCTGGTATTCAAAGCATGTGCAGCTGGGAGCGATTTTGTGCATTTGCCAGAGAACCGGAGCAACGTACTGTCGGCATTGATGCCAGGATCAGCGTCGATGGCACCGTTTATGAAATCAGTCCGGAACTTGCCGGTGAACGGGTTGTACTCTGGTGGGGGCTGTTTGACGACGAACTATTTGTTGAACATGAAGGCAAGCGGTACGGAGCATATCTTCCAGTCAGCGGTCCTATTCCTCTCTACCGGTACCGGAAATTTAAAAAGACTCAGGCTGAGAAAAAATTAGATAAATTAGAAACTTTGGCAAAGTCGCTGAGCTTGCGGGATATTGGGGACGAGCAAAATGTGGCCATCCTCAAAACGATGCTTAAAACCGTGAATGTTATTGCGGATAAACCGTTTGCAGACCCTGATCCTTATAACGACCTGAGCTACTCAAGTGTACTCAAAGCAAAGCTCGCCATCGCAGACTATCTCGGTAAGCCACTGGCGCTGTTAAGCCAAACAGATCGGGACTTTATAGAAGCCATTTTGGATGAAACATTGGAAAAATCCGTTGTCATGGCACGACTGAAATCGTACTTCCATCCAAAAGGAGATAGCACTCATGCAACTTGAAGTCATGGAGCACTACGGCATTATTAAGTATTTTCGGGACGCGGACTATTTCGAAACTGAGCACCAGCGGCGGATCTTTAATCAGCTCAAAAAGGTGATCCCTGAGGGGCAGCTGATTGCATTATCCGGTGTAGTCGGCAGCGGTAAAACCACGACATTATCACGACTGCAAGACTTACTGGCGAAAGAGAAAAAAGTCATTGTTGCAAAATCGTTGTCTGTCGAGAAGACAAAGACCAATCTTGGAACGCTGATCACCGCTCTGTTTTATGATGTCAGCGGAGATAAAGACTATCGGGTACCCAAACTCGGCGAGAAGCGGGAACGTGAATTACGCGACTTAATTCAGGATGTCAAAAAGCCAGTGGTGCTGTTAGTGGACGAAGCCCATGATTTGCATCATCGTACGCTGACGGGATTAAAACGGTTGATGGAAGTGATCAGAGACGGTGGTGGCAAACTGTCAATTTTATTAGCCGGTCATCCAAAGCTAAAAAATGACTTAAAAGGCCCAACGATGGAAGAAGTAGGTTATCGGACCATTGTCGTGTCATTAGATGCTATGCAGGGCAACTTGCGCGAGTACGTGTACTGGCTGCTGGACAATTGCACAGATGATAAAACCAAACCCACAGATGTCATCGAGGAACAGGCCATCGACTACCTGGTAGAGCGATTGACGACACCATTGCAAATTGAGCAACACTTATCGCTGGCATTGGAAGAAGGTTTTAATGTGGGTGTGAAACCTATCACGGTTGACGTGTTGGATTTAACCCTGTCCAGACGGATCAATGATATAGAGCCACGTCTTATCCGGCATGGCTACAGCGAAAAAGTACTGGTGGATCAGTTTCATTACAAACCGGCTGAGCTTCGGAAATTTTTTAAAGGTGAGTTGGATGCTAATCGGGTCAAAGAAATTACGCAGGACTTGCGGGAAGCTGGGCTGCCCATTTAAAGGAACTTTATGTCTGAAAAGATACAGTGGCAGCCGATTAGCATGCTGCCTTTACTTGTTCAAATGGTTGAGGAAGTGCACAGCAGTACCCAACAGCAGACCCTCAACCTGGAGAAAGCAAAGGGTAATCCATTTTTGTTTTCGGCCTGTGAGCTAATCAGAACGGAAAGAGCTTACCAGGAACAGCTGGGTTCGCTGAGTTTATTTCAGCAGCAATGTGAGCGGTGGCTTGCAGAAGACATTCAACCTGAAAACGAAGTGATGGTCATGGATACGCTGGAGAGACTGTTAGAAATGGACATTATGACGAAAACCGTACTTACGCAACTCAAGTCATTTGTTGGTACCTAATGTGAGCCTAGCTAGATGAATTCAAGCCCGATGGCACAGCGGCAAATCTCATTGGCACTGATTGTGAGCCGAGCACTTGGCTTATTATCAATTAATCTGAGTCGGGAAAACCGGATGTAATCAAGCTTGCGGGATTATGTTTGCGAGCCACTACAGCTAGCGACAAACTAAAACTAAGTGGCTACCTCGATATTCACTTCATAGGTTAATTGCTTAGATTCGCCACAACCAATATTTGCCTTCTACTAAAGAGCACGCAGCAGCCGTGATAGGTGGAGAAGTAATCATAGATAGGCTGATAGTCTCAGCCTTCTTCTGCTTATCGTAACTGTGAGTGAACAACGAAGAGTTTTCCTGAGAAGGATGATGCTTTCATTTGGGGTGACAATAAGACTTAATAGAGAAGTTATGAGGAGGGCTGGCTAACTCAGTCTTGGCCACGTTAAAGCTTGGATAGAGAAGAAAGGGCAAGCAGCTTTGACGCCACTCACCCTCCCCTTTTCGCCAGGTCAGCTTAGGTTGGAGCCCCCATGCAGACCCAGCCAAAGCATACCACAGAAAAACTCGCGAACATTATTCTAATGTTTAATCTCTACCCTATTCTATTCGGTGCCGTAAAAGGCATGTTCGGCAATACGGCGTTATAGCAATGAGCTTCCAGATCGGTGCCGACCCGCCAAGATTACGGCATTGTTCCTTGCGTGTAAGGTGATCGATATTTCCTTTAATCACATAGGGTTCCCAATGGCGAACATCGTCAATCTTCAATCAAACTAATGAGCTGCATTTCCGCGCACTATTTAATCCAGTTAGACGTATGCAACCTTAAGACATCTCCCTGAATTTGCGCCACCACAAGAGGTCGTGCAGAACCTTAAAGAGGTTGGAAACGACTCATTAAGGTACGGGTGGTGATTAAATCAAAAGTCCCTGACAACCCCTAAGAAGTCGCAGAGAACTGCTTCCTCATTCCTCCCGTAGTCAAGCATCACTCTGGCAACCTTTACCAGTCTCGCAAAACCTTTGAGAGGTCGCCAAAGACTTCTAGGCTTCGTTCTTTCGCCATCACCAGTCTTACCTACGAAGGCAAGCTGAACATGATAATGGAGGCTAGTTCAAGGCAATATTCCCCTTGTAAATAATCTCCATCACTTGCCGGATCCGAGGTATCGCTTACCCTATAAAAATTACAAACAAACTAACAATCTTAAGGGTAACTGTGAGCAATAAAGCTATTCAGGCAATGATAAGAGATCCGCGTAAGCTAATGCGCTTCAAACTAACTGGCCAGCTACCGAGAGAAGTGCCGACCCCTTCGACCCCACTACGCGAACTCATTGAACAAATCCCGCCACGGCTTCGCTATCGCTTTCGTGGTGTAAAGCTAGATAAGGAGCTTGGGTTTAATTCATCTGCTCAATTCAACCATCTTGAGCAGTTATACACATGGCTTGGAGGAGGTGAGACGTTAATCGGCAATCAGACCATGCCTTATATGTCTTGGCAAAATCGCGGTTTTCGGAAACAGCTTAAGGTGTCGGACTTGAGTAAGTTCTGCGCAGTGAAGCCGAGTGATGAAGAGTTAAAGCGTCTACCCCAAAATATACAGTAATGCACCCGTTAGAAGCGAATGCCTTGGTAGAGCATCCTCTACCTTCTTCTGCTTTATTGGGGGCGGTGTTGAGACAAAATATACTGGGCGCAAGCGCCATGCACCCGTTTGAAGTAATTAGGTTGGTGTTGCGTATGTAGGAAAACCTTTGGTTATTGAGTGACTGTGAGTTTTGGTCTGATTGAGTTGGTGCTGAGTTTGAAAAAATTCTGGCAGATATAATTTTATCTGTGTTTAGGGGGTTGTGCGATTTACGACCTGCGAGATACTAAGTCCATATCAAGACAAACACGAACGCTTTTAAACCTAAGGGGTAAAAAATATGGAAGCTGTATTAATCACTTTAATCTTGCTTGCTGGTGGATTCTTCATGTTCGACTTCACACCTAAGAAGAAGTACAAATACTACGATTTTGATAGCGAGCTTACTCCAGAGGAAGAACAAGCTAAGCTAATCGCACGCAGGGTTAACCGTAACATTGAAATGGTAACTTACAGGATTTTCTAACACTCTCCAGTGTGTTGTGTTTAATTATCTGGAGCAAATATAGTGAATGATATTCTCCTTTAAAGGCGGCTAAATCGATTAGTCGCCTTTTTCATATTCGAACCACTCATCTTTCAGCATAGCTTCTATATCGACATCTCCCTTGCACTTCAACAAACCACCCTTCAAACACCAACCACCAGCCAAAACAGCTTTCACGGGCAATAGCTCAATGTGGCTCACTGCATCAGCATGACTCAGTACGCTTATGTTGCAACTTGAAGGGATGGCGAACACACAAAAACCACGCTTCTCAGAGTAGACGCACCACGCAGAAAACTCAGGTGGAATGTCAGGGTAGTCACGGCGAACAACATCCGGATGTTGTATTGCAAGTACAGGAAGTATCTGTACTGCAAGCTCTACTGAGAGTGCTGCATGATCAATGTAATCGCCAAATTCTCCATTAAGTCGTGCTTCTCCCCACGGAAGCCAAAGCGAAACAAGAGGCTGGAGATTTAGCCAAGGTATAAAGTTGGATTCTGAATTTATCTCTTGGCCAAATGCTACTAGTGGTCGAAGCATTCCTCGATTCGCATATCCAGTCATAAGGATGTACGGGGCTACCTCTAAAAACGCAGTAAAGTTTTTTCTATGTTCATTAGGGATGGTGTTAGGGATCAAATTACGAATCTGCTCCATTGTGGATACTAAGGCCTCCAGTTCGCTCTTTCCTGCTGGTATAGGCCTTGGCATTAAACAATCTAAGTAGTTCATCTCGATCCTCTGAAGCTCAAACAATCCTTTATACTTGGCTGGAGGGGTTACATCAATGCATGCAATACCGCATCTCGCACTCCAAGGCCATTCGTGAGAACCCAGTCACCCTTCTTTCCATGTAATTCTTTCTGGGTTTTGATTTTCAAAATATCAACAGCCTCTGCAATGATCTGCTCTCCCAGTAGAAGGTCGAACATCAACATAACAAGCTCCGCATCAACTGCTTTCAACTCGCGCTTGTTCTTGAAGGCGAATTGGATCAGGACTTTACCATTACTATCATTCAGTTTAACAGCGCAGGTAGCATCTGCAAGACAGTCACCTACCTGGGTGGCGATACTTTGCATTCCATACTGGCGGCACATGTCATACACCCAGCTTTTAGTTACTTCTGATTCCCAAGGTAATGCCGGCAGTCGGTATGGGGTAACAAGCTCTTTCAGATTTTCTGGACAACCTGCGGCTATAGTCTGGGATAAGATTCTAGCGTCGCCTTTTTGCTTCGCAGTAACAATGATCGCATTGACCTTTGCTTCCATCATATCCACCCCAAATTCGACTTGTAAGGCTGGGTGAATCTCTTTAATGCTCTCATTAATACTATCGTAACGCCCTTTAAATTCTTCGTTGTGGCCTAGCTTCACACTCTGCTCCAAGAAACCAATGTGACTAGGGAATTTAGTCCAGAAGGAATCTATTAGCGTTGCGGTATCACACTTACTCATCGGTTATCTCCGGTAATCCATTTCAACAAACGATGCTTATGAGTGGGCACCGCTGTATTAAAAATCTCTATGCCATGGGAATAAGCGATTCTCACCGCCATGCTCATACTCCCAGAGCAGTCATTAATCATATTCCTGTTATCAAATGTTGGATTGGATGCCCAACACACCATAAACAGACTCTTTTTATTCAAGTCACTACCAAGCAATGCAGGCACGACTGAGTCCAATTCAAAGGAACGGTTCACGCTAATTGTCAACCTTACATCTCGATGTGCAGAAGCTACTTCGTGGTACTGGCCGGTCTTCATGTGGTGCAACCGTTGAATGTCGATATACGTTTCCTGATCTGCGACTCTTTCTCCCGCCATACCAAAAGGAAGGTATATGTGCATCGGAGGGGAAATCGATCGAGGGGCCTCAGGGTCTATACCTATCGGCGCCAACACACCGGCTTCAAATGGCGATGAATACTCCTCCAAGCCTCCCGAGCGAAGGAAGTACCCCTCCCGTGCAAGCTTTTCAGCAACTACGCATAGAAATTGCCTCTCGGCCTTTGGCGCATTTTCGGCGCACAGACCAGTGTATTGTTTAGGTTGATTCAAAATAATGCCCTCGCTTACTTTGGTTCGAATCTACCCGACAACCTGAATCCCACAACCCCTTAATAAAACAAAAAAAATGGGTGCCCTTAGGGACACCCTGTATTGACTAAACTCGATTTCAGTTAATCTTGGTTATGCGGCTAGCATTTCCTCAAGTTCTTCAGCTGTAAAAACTTCATCATCCGCCTGCGATGTGCGTCTACCGATTGACTCCTCTTCAGCAATAACTGCCTGTATTGCTTGTGCGATAGTCATGCCTTCCTTACGGAACCTGTCAATTGCTGAAAGCTCTTTACCGTCTGTGGTAAACATCAATTGTTGATATCGAGGTACAAACAATCGACATACTTCACGTGAGCTACCAGTTCGGATGTAAAGCTCAGAGTACTGCCCTTTAACCGTGTGGATGGACTTAAGCAATGCAAAATCAGTTTCGTTACCATCGAACTGCTTGTTAGCTCTGACCTTCTCAATAACTTCAGGCTCTTGTCGCAGAAACACCTTAAACTGTGAGTTATCGGCCATTGCCCGGCCTACCTCGGTCTCATATGCATCAGCGATACTCTGAGTGATACAGATACCAGCAGCTTGATATTTACGGAATCGGCGCCAACCAGCTTCCAAGAATTCAGCAACTGCCAGTCCCGCCCCTCCTTTGATTTTGATATATTCCCAAGCTTCATCCAAAATAAATAGTTTATTTCGGTCTTTTCCTGACAGAAACATCTCATGCTGGATACAGCTGATACATTGCAGAAGTACGGCAATCTGCAACTGCTTACGGGATTTGAGCTCCTCGAGCTCAATTACAACAAAGTCTCCAGAGAAGTCGACTGGAGGGTTCTCATCATTAAAAAACTCCCCGTAAGGGCCGTCTTTACACCATGGTTCAAGCTGGAATCCAATATCTTTTACCCGATCATCGTGGTCCTTCTTACAAATCTCTGCAAAGTCATCGATTGTTGAGTTTTGCCCCTTCATATCCCACAGCTGATTAAGAAGGACGTTCATACGCGCTGTCTGGAAGTCAGTTAGTGTTCCTGATGGAGATGCCATAAACTTGAGAAGTGACAGTACCATGTCACCCTGGCCATCTTTACCAGCAAACTCATGAATAGACTTAAATGGGTTGAGTGAATACTTGAAGTTCTCACCAAACTCCAAGAATCGGCCGTTATATAACTCACAAAGCTTCTCGTACGAACGACCCACATCAATGATGAAGACCCGGCCCCGGTCTAGTGGCTTATGATCTTCTGGCAGTTCAGTATCCCTGAAAAGATTGCCACCACCGATATTGCCCGATGTCAGTACATTAGAAACCAAGTAGTTAATCCAGAATGACTTACCAGACCCTGAAGCTGCCGCGGTAAACATGTTGTAATTACCGTCAGAGGTAAATGGATCAAAACAGAAGAATTGACCATCTCGAGTAACAAGCGGTACTGTTGGTCGTCCCAAACCATTACCCTTCCATGAAGCGATCATAGGGGTGACAAATTTCAATGCATCCGAAGCCATACGGTTGAAGCGGTGGAAATTCTTTACGCTAGCTTCATCCAGGCCCATCGGTAAAGATGAAAGATACAGCGGTAGACAAATATAGCGGTCTTCCACAAACTTCCATTTGCGCTTTGAGGCAAATGACTGCACATCCATGACAGCTCGTTCTGCTGTTGCGCGGTTTTCAGAAAACACGATCATCTGTAGGTAGCAGTTAGCTATCTGAGCACCCTTGTTCTCCAGTGACATGTAAAATTCATCATAGTCCTTCTTCTGGAAGCGAAGACGGTCTACCCATTTTGCCAGTGGACCAGAGGCTTGGTGTGTTAACCAACTACGGTTCTTTACAAACTCAGCGCTCGCTTTCTCCTGGTTAGGGAAATGGATGTTGAGTGTCATCAAGAATGGCTCTCGCAGCCCTTCCCTCCCCCTACGCCAATCACATACTAGGTCGTACATATCACCAAAAGTTAGTATCTCTGGAAAGCGCTGTACAGAGAGAAGCTTCACGAAAGAACCTTCGCCCCTCTCTGTATCTCCAAATTCAATGCCGTCTTGATGCACTATGGCTCTATTCCCACGCTCCATAACTTGGTAACGAAGTGGCACACCAGCATCATGACCGCAAACACCTTCACGCCAATCTGCATTCTTACTTTGGTTATGCAAGATCTGCATCCGGTGAACATAAAGTTCCGCAGTCATGTCCTCTGGCCATGCACCAATCGATTCAAGAGTAGATTTCAATTGTAGGTACATGCGACGAAACATCTTCAGCTCATCTTTAGATGGTTCTTGCTTCTTGAGAGGCATCTTGAAAGAGACCCAAACTTCATAGTCACGCACTTTTAAGCCCGTCGAGGGGTGTAATGGCTCATCGACGCTCTTTGAGTAATATTTGTGAGTAGACCGACCGATCTCATCATAGAGTTCGCCCATTTCCCCTTCTGCCCGGCCTTCACGAATATTGCCGAAACGGTCCAGAATCCATTTGATGTAAGGAGAGCCGAACAAACTCACTTGCATAAAACTGTCAGCTGGGAACTGCCGCTGATACAAGTCATCAAGAGCATTCATTAAGTCTGTATTTACACCAGTCAGAGGCTGACAGATGAAAGTGAACCCTATGTACCCACCGTCTAAAATGTAGCCGCCCATCTCAGGGATAAACTCCAGCACAGGTAAAACGTCACCGTACTGGTTATGCCCTATCAAGGAGTTATGCCTATCTATAATTCCTGCCACTTAACGAACCTCTTATTGTTGCTGTGTAGGTTGACGTTGAATAATTCCCATACCGTTATCGGCAGTCGGATTATGCTTACGCTCTTCTGTTAGTGACTGCTTGCGGATGCTTAACGGAGTGATTCTAGCTGGATTAGTTGTTGCACCACGGCCGACAACCCATTTACGTTTCTCTATCTCTACGTATGTGTATCCGGGCATATGCAGACGGCCGAAGTCATCTTCCCAAGAGTTCATCAGAACACGCAGAATTTTTGCCGGTTGACGAACGGCAATAGGCTCTGGTGCAGCCATGGCGTCTCGGCTTTGCATGTAGTCAGAGTAAATAGCCTGTCTTTCTTCTGGTGTTCCGCCAGGATATGGCGCTCTGGGCTGCACCTCTTCATCCGCATCAGAATCCGCATCAGAATCCGCGCCATTTTTCACCATGTCTTGGGTTAACGCTTTCTTGTTGTTCGTCATCTTCCAAATTTCACGAGCACTAGTACAGGTAACACCACCATTAACCGCGTTCGGGCACTCCGTTGGCGCCTCCCCGACTTCCAGCATGCTTGTACAACCCGTTGAGACAAGAATTGCCCCACATACCATTAGCGCCTTACTGAGACTGCTTAGTTTCATCGATTGTTACCTTTCCTAAGTTTTCTGTTTCGCGTCCCATAAACTCTGTAAGGCTGTTGGGCGCGCCTTGATTTTGAAGACCATCAGCTCGAATTAGATGAGGCAAACCCTTAATATTGAGTAAGCCAGCCAAGCCAAGGCCTTTGATTAGCGGGTCTTTGTCGCAGGTAGGGATAATTGTGCCGGTTGATGTCAAACCATCCATTAGCTCCATAAGGGACTTTTCTTGGTCCTTCGAGCACCACAGCTTTATTGATTCCATGACGGATTCATCGCCTAGCAGTGGGAGTAGCACGATTTCAAATGAGTAGTCGCCGGCCATTTCTCGCATTTGGTCGAACAATTTCTTGTTGTAGTCGCCGCGAGGGTCAACCATGACGGTGATATCAGGTTTGTTTTTGTCTAAGCCATACCGATAGCTGGCTAAGTCGCCTTGATTGATGTTGAACTTATCTAGTGTAACTAGCCATGAAGCCTTTGCATCAGCAAGTGTGTTGATCGGACGCTTGTTCCACATGTCATAGACCTCTACCTTGCCCCGGATAGCAATCCGTGCGGTAGTGTCCATTAGGATTTTCTCTCCATCCTGATTTTCAACCATCACAAGGTTGTTAACTGGCAGTATGTGGGTCCAGTTCAGCTTTTTGAAATTTGCTAATGCAGAGCGTACATCTTCATCGCTCATATCTCCTGTGAGGGTAGTATGCTCTTTGGCTATTGTGCCAGTCTTAGCCAAGCGAGCAGCTTCCTCGAGTAACGGATCTGCATAGGCGTTGGTCATCGCCAGGGATATACCTACAGCCCCGATAATGGCTTTGACTTGTTTTTGCAGTCTCATATTTCACCCTTGGACATTTCTAATTGGGTGATCTTAAGGGGCATTAAAGAGCTTTACGGCGATTATGTGGCCCTATTTAAGGGCAGTTATTGCAACGTTCAAAATTTAGCGTTAAAAAATTATCCTAGAAACTAAATGACGTTATAAAAAAGCCCTGACCATTACAGACAGGGCTTCCTTGAGTGGTTTGTGCTTTACAGTGATATTACTGGGAAAGAAGTTCCTCAGCCAATCTTAATGCTTTTTCTGACTCTTCTAGCTGTTCGGATGATGGCGAGATGTAGCCTGCATCAATCATTGCCTCAAGCTGAATGTGGTAGCAAATTTGCCCCTCCAAATTTGGAGTAGTGCAATCAGCAACCTCTTCAGAAAGAACATTCTCTCTAACAATATGCCCTACTGAAAATTCAGTCTCCTCATCCACGCCGCCGTCTCCGGTGAATTTGGTTTTGATGGAATAATCGCTTTCTGACAGATTGATAGCTTGAGCTCTGGCTTTTTCAAGTGCATGCATCCGTCCAGTAGCTGGCGTATCCAAATCTGAGAACTGGTACTCAACACTGCTGACAATTCGCTGTAGTTCAGTTGCACTAGCTGTTGTTGCAACACTGAGAGTCAAGGAGAAAAGTAACGTTGAAACTAGTTGCGTGTGAGTCACTGATGAAAACCTCTGATAGTCAATTAATGTTAGTTAACCAGTTTTCTATTCTTCCGCAAGCGCTTCTTGCGATATCAATACGGGGAGTTTGAATGTCTTTGCAAAACATCGCTCCCCGCCCCTGTTTACGCAATACAAGAAGCTATTATTGTTTGGCTTGTTCTAACATCTTTTGCATCTTTTCTGGAGTAGGTACATTAC